>JAHYJF010000072.1 GCA_019428955.1 Burkholderiaceae bacterium | reverse complement strand
AGACCAGGGCAAGTTCAGCGGCGGGTGCGCGCGGCGGCGCGGCGCGGGTCGCCCTGCTGCTGCCCGCCGCCGACGGCGCGTTCCGTACCGCCACCGCCGCAGTCCTCGCCGGGGTGCGGGCGGCTCATGCGCGCGACGGACAAGGAGTTGGCATCGAAGTGTTTGTCGAGCCGGCCGACGAAAACGAAATGATTGCCCTCTACCGCGAATTCGTGGCGCGCTCGACCGGGCTGGTGATCGGACCGCTCACCCGTGACGCGGTCAACATGCTAGGCGCGATCGACGCCTTGCCGATGCCGACCGTGACCCTCAATTTCCCCGAGTCGGGAGCGAGAGTTCCCGGCAACGTTCTGCTCTTCGGTCTGTCGGTGGAAAATGAAGCGGCGCAGATGGCGCGTTTCGCCTTCCAGGAGGCTCGCGATCGGGCGCCGATGCGTTACCCGCTCGCGGCCCTGGCGGTGTCGAACTCCACTCCGCTGGCACGGCGCGGCGCCCAGGCCTTCGTCGCAACCTGGCGCTCGCTTGGCGGCCTGGTCCTGGAACCGGTCACCGCCGACACCCGCGCGCTCGGTGAACTGCGCACCTTGCTCCACGGCAAGCGCGCTGACGCCTACTTCGTCGGCTTGCATCCCGACGTGGTGATCATGATGCGCAGCGTCGTGGGCCTGGACGCACCGCTCTACGGGACCTCGACGCTCAATACCGGGATGTCGCAGGCCTCGGGGGCGCTGCCCGAGGGCGACTTGGAGCGTCGGCTCGACGGCGTGCGTCTGGTCGAAATGCCCTGGCAGGTGCAACCGGCGCATCCCGCGGTGATGGCGTACCAACGCGCTCACGAGACCTTTCCGCACCTCGAGTTGCAGCGCCTCTATGCGCTGGGCATCGACGCCTTCCGGATCGCGCGGGAACGACTCGCCGGCCAGGATGAGTTCGAGCTCGACGGCCTCACCGGGCGCCTGAGCGTCCGGGCTCGGATCGACAATCGGGTGGGGCGGTCGATGGTCGTGTGCCAGTACCTCGACGGGGTAGTCGTTCCGCTCGAGACGGAGTGAGCGCCGTGCGCTCTCCGAACCAGCGTCAGGGCGACGCTGCCGAAGAGGCGGCTCTCGAGTTCCTGCGGGAGCAGGGGCTCGAATTGCTGGCTCGCAATGTTGCCAGCAGGGTCGGTGAAATTGACCTCCTGATGCGCGATGGCAGCGAATGGGTGTTCATCGAGGTGCGCAGCAGGGCGAGCCCGGGGTACGGTGGCGCCGCAGCCAGCGTCACGCCGGCGAAGCAGCGCCGGATCAGGTTGCAGGCCCAGTTGATGCTGCAGCGGCAGTTCGGGGGCGGATCCTGGCCGGCGTGCCGTTTCGACGTCTGCGCGCTCGATGGCGCAGCGCCCCAGACCCGACAGGTCACGTGGATTCGTGGGGCGTTCTGAAATCGCCCGCCGCTATAATCGAACACGATGAGTCTGTCGTTGCGGACCCTTCTGATGAGCGCTGCCGCCGTAATGCAGGCCTGCCTAGCGCGGTCATAACCGGGTGACGAGATACGGAGGAAAGATGAGAAAAAGATGGAAAGCTGGATTGGTTGCGTCGTTGGTTGCGGCCGGCTTTGCCTTGAGCGCATGCGCACCACTTTTGGTCGGTGCCGGCGCGACCTTGGGAACGCTCTCCGCGCTTGATCGGCGCACGGTCGGGGCCCAGACCGAGGACGAGTTGATCGAACTGAAGGGCAGGAATCGCCTGACGGAATCGATGCGTAACGCCGGCGGCATTGGCGTGACGAGCTACAACCGGAAGGTCTTGCTCACTGGCCAGGTGCTCAGCGCCGAGGACAAGAGCAATGCCACCAAGGTGATCGCCAGCATGAGCAACGTGCGCTCGGTCGATAACGAGTTGCAGGTTTCCGGACGAGTTTCGATGGGCGTTTCGGCCAGCGACGCGCTCATCACAACCAGGGTCAAGACTGCCCTGCTTGATTCCAATCGCGTCCAGGCCAACACCATCAAGGTGGTCACCGAAGCCAGCGTCGTCTACCTGATGGGCATCGTCACCGCCGCAGAGGGCGCAGCAGCCGCCGACATCGCCAGCAGGGCGAGCGGTGTGGCGCGCGTCGTAACGGTCTTCGAGACCATCAGCAACGACGATCTGCAAAGGATCAAAAGCGAGGCCGAAGCCAAGCGCTGATAGCACAAGGGTGCGCGAAACGGATAGACGCGCGCGCCGACCTGACCGATGGCCCGCGCGCACCTTTCCGGGGGCGCGCTTTCGACGGAAAATTCATCCATTGGAAACAACTCTGATGGGTGAACGATTCGATGTCCACTGGTCTGATGGTCCTGCTGGTCGTTTTGGTGGTCCCGTTGTTCTGGGCGGTGGCCCGGTTCAACGCCTTCGTCGCCGCCCGCAACCGGCTGGAAAATGCCTTCGCGCAGATCGACGTGCAGTTGAATCGTCGTCACGACATGGTTCCGGGGCTGGTCACCGCCACCCATGCCTACCTCGAGCACGAGCGTGAAACGCTGACGGCGGTCACTGCCGCGCGCCAGCGTGCCGTCGCAGTTCAGGAAGGCTCCAAGCGCAAGGGCATCGGCGGCGCCGCTCTCGCCGCTCTCGAGGCCGCCGAGAGCGAGCTGGGCGGACAACTCGGGCGACTTATGGCGCTGGTCGAGTCCTATCCCGAGCTGCGCGCCGATGACACCGTTTCCAGGCTCACCGAGGAGCTGTCCTTGACCGAGAATCGGATCGCTTTTGCCCGCCAGGCCTTCAACGACCAGGTGCTGGCCTACAACACGGTCATTGAACTCTTCCCGTCGTCACTGGTCGCTACGATTACCGGGTTTCGAAGGGCGGCAATGATGCGCGCCACGCGCTCGAGCGCGGAGACGGCACCAGTGCCGGTCACGCTCTGAGCGCCGCGCCGAGTCGTCGCTGAAGGACGCCATGATGGACTTCTACGCCGGACAGGCCAGGGCACGCAGGCAGTCCCGCCGCCTGGCGGCGCTGTTCGGGGTGGCGCTGGTCGCGGTGGTACTGGCGACCAACCTCGCCGCCTTGCTGGTCTGGTGGATTTTTCTGGGAGATTTTGGCCCCCCGCGTCATTTCTGGTTGACCAACACGCTCGCGGTACTGCTGGTGGTGGTCGGCGGCGCCTGGCTCGAGAGCCTGCGGCTGCGCGAAGGCGGCGCCGCACTTGCGCTGCGACTTGGCGCGCGCCACCTCGACGAATATCAGCCCGCACAGCGCCGGTTGCGCAACGTCGTGGAAGAAGTTGCGGTCTCCGCCGGCATGGCGGTCCCGGAGGTCTTCGTTCTGGCTCACCCCTCGATCAATGCGCTGACGGCTGGATCAAAGCCGGGCCAGTTTGCGATCGTGGTGACCAGCGGTGCGCTCGATCACCTGCAGCGTGACGAGCTGCAGGCGATCGTGGCTCACGAGATTGCTCACGTGCTCCACGGCGACGTGGCCTTGCACACCCGGCTGGCCGGCGCGCTCTACGGATTTTGCTCGCTCAGCCTGCTCGGCGCCGGCCTGACGCGCGGCACCCTGGACTCCGGACTGCAGTTGCGCCGATTCACGCTCGCGGGGCCGACATTGGTCGTCATGGGAGTGGCGCTGGTTGCAATCGGCTCGCTGGGCCGCCTCGCGGCAGTTGCGCTCCAGGCCGGCGTGAGCCGCCAGCGCGAGTACCTGGCCGACGCCCGCGCCGTCCACCTGACGCGCCATGCCGACGCCCTAGGGCGCGCCCTGCGCAAGATCCTTGGCGCCGGCAAGACGCCGCGACTCGGTGGTTATGCGCAGATCGCGGCCCACTTGTGGTTCGCCAGCGAGCGCGGTGCGAATGGCTGGTCGCAAACCCATCCCCCCCTGCACGAGCGGATCCGGCGCGTTTACGACTACGCATTGGTACCGATCACCACCGACGCCGGTGATGACCTCCACGGCGTTGCCGCGGCGACCGGCGACGAGCCATGCCTCGAGCGCAACCTGGGGGCGGTGGTTAGACCCGCGGGTTCTGGTTTCGGTTCGCCGCTGCCCGCGCCCCGCCTGCCGAGCTCCTCGGATCGGGCAGCGGTTCTGCTCAAGGCCGCGCGCGAAGTGCCGGCCTCGGTGGAGCAGGCGGAATTGTTGTTGCGTGCGCTGGTCGCCGGGCTCGACCCCTGCCAGGCGCCCAGTGCCGAACCGGATGGCGCCACCGCGCCTTGCGCGAGCCTGCCAGATGTTCTGGTCGATGCGCTGCGCTGGGTCGCGACGCCGCCTGCCGCATGGCTGCGGGTGCCGCTGATCGAAGTCCTCGCGGCGCGGCTGCGCAGTTGGCCGAACCGGCACCGGCGCGCGCTGCTCGCCAGCTGTCGGGAAGCCATTGCCGCCGACGGCCAGATCGACAAGTCGGAGTGGATCTACTACACGCTGCTGCGCCACCGTCTGTTACCGCCGCCGGCCGGCGCCAGCGGCGACGGACCGACGATGGCCGAGCAGCGCCGCGCGCTCGCCGTGCTGCTGGCCACCGGGGGCCGGCTGGCCGAGCAATCCGCGCGGCGAATTCGTGATGCCGTGGCAGAGGCCGCCGCGGCGCTGGGAATTCCCCAGCCGGCGACCACTCCCGACGAGCCCTGCGGACGATCGCTGGCCGAAGCCCTCGACCGACTCCGGCGGCTCTCGCCGCCGGTCAAGTTGCGCTTGCTGCGGATCCTGGCTGGTTTGGCTCGTGATCCCGGCGATGTCGGTTACCAGGCGTTCATGGCCGCGGTCGCGGCGGCCATCGACTGCCTGCCGCCGCGCCGGCGCCGCCAGCCCGAGGAGTCGCCCTCGGGGGCGGCGAACGAGCGCAGTGAGGTCCCGGTCGAGGAGACACTCGGCTAGGAGACGACTCCGGCGGCGTGCGCCTGCTGGTCGGCATGGTAGGACGAACGCACCAGCGCACCCACTGCGGCGTGCGCGAAACCCATCTCGCGAGCCTGTTCCTCGAACATCCGGAAAGTGTCAGGGTGCACGTAGCGGCGCACCGGCAAATGGTCGTTCGACGGCGCCAGGTACTGCCCGATGGTCAGCATCTCGATGTCGTGGTCGCGCATGTCGCGCATTACCGCGAGAATTTCCTCATCGGTCTCGCCCAGGCCGACCATCAGCCCGGACTTGGTCGGTACGCCGGGCACCCGCCGCTTGAATTCGCGCAGCAAGGCCAGTGAATGGGCGTAGTCGGCGCCCGGCCGGGCCTCGCGATAGAGCCGCGGGGCGGTCTCGAGGTTGTGGTTCATCACATCGGGAGGGGCGAGCTCGAGAATGTCGAGCGCCTTGTCCATGCGAGCGCGGAAATCCGGCACCAGGACCTCGATCTGGGTCCCCGGCGACAGTTCCCGGATGCTCCTGATGCAGTCCACGTAATGCTGCGCCCCGCCGTCGCGCAGGTCATCGCGGTCGACGCTGGTGATCACCACGTAACGCAGCTTGAGGGCCGCGATCGTGCGCGCCAGCGTTTCCGGCTCCGCCGGATTGAGCGGGTCGGGACGGCCGTGGCCGACATCGCAGAACGGGCAGCGCCGGGTGCACTTGTCGCCCATGATCATGAAGGTCGCCGTGCCCTTGCCGAAGCACTCGCCGATGTTCGGGCACGAGGCTTCCTCGCAGACCGTGACCAGGCTGTGCTCGCGCAGCGTCTTCTTGATCTCGAAGAAGCGGGTGTTGTGCGATGCTGCGCGCACCCGGATCCAGTCGGGCTTGCGCAATGCCTCGGTGACCGGCACTACCTTGATCGGGATTCGCGAGGTCTTGCCGGCGCCCTTTTGCTTGGCGCTGGGATCGTAGGACATGGGTTCTTTGGGTTGGGTCATCGCGGTTCTTCAAAGTGCTGGCGCAAGCGCTCGCCGAGGTCGGCGGCAAACGCCGCGAGATCAGCCGGCGCGCTCATCTGGGAGCGCACGTCGGTGACTTCCAGGCCCGGATAACCGCAGGGGTCGATCCGGGAAAAAGGTTCGAGGTCCATGGCCACGTTTACGGCCAGGCCGTGGAAACTGCAGCCGCGTTGCACGCGAATCCCGACCGCGGCGATCTTGGCCCCCGGTTCGCCATCAGCGCGGCGCACATAGACGCCGGGCGCTCCGGCGCGGCGCATTGCCGTCACGCCGGCCGCCGCGAGCGTGCCGATCGCCGCCTGCTCGATACCGTGGACCAGGGTGCGCACCGTGAGTCCGCGCCGGCGCAGGTCGAGCAACAGGTAGGCGAGCACCTGTCCGGGGCCATGGTAGGTGACCTGCCCGCCGCGTTCGGTCTGCACCACAGGAATATCGCCGGTGGCCAGCAGATGACGCTCGCGCGAGGCCATTCCGAGCGTGAACACCGCGGGATGCTCGACCAGCCAGATCTCGTCCTGGGTCTGAGGCCCGCGCGCTGCCGTGAATTCGCGCATCTGGGTCAGGGCGTGCTGGTAGTCAACCGGCGCGAAGGGGCGCACGAGGATGCTGGCGGCGCGCGCGGCGCTCATCGCGGCGGCGTTCATAGCACCAGCTTGACCATCGGGTGCCCCGTCAGCGCCCGGTAGATTCCGTCGAGCTGCTCGCGCGATTCGACGCGCACTGTAACCGTCATGCCGAGATAATTGCCCTGGGCGGAGCTGCGAAACTCCATCGTGGCCGGATCGAATTCGGGCAGGTGGGCGCAGACCAAGTCGGCCATGGCCTGCGCGAAGCCGTCGACCCGCCGACCCATGATCTTGATCGGGAAGTCGAGCGGGAACTCGAGCAGGCTGGAATCAGGTTCGGTCATCGCAAGAGCTGGCCACGGCCGGTTTACAGGCCCGGGATGGGGTCGCGCCCGGTCGCCTGCCGATAGGCGTTGTAGAGCTTGGCCCAGACTGGACCGGGCTTGCCCGATCCGACCGCCTGACCGTCGATCGAAGTCACCGGCAGCACCTCCTTGGTCGCTGAGGTGAGCAACAGTTCGTCGGCGCAGAACAGCTCCTCGCGGGCTATCCGGCGCAGCTCGAACGGAACGTCACAGAGACCAGCGAGTTCCTCGAGCAAGCGGTAGCGGATGCCTTCGAGCACCAGGTGGTCGCGCGGAGAACCCAGCAGGGTGCCGTTGCGCACGACCCAGAGATTGCTCGCCGAACCCTCGGTGAGAAAGCCATCGCGCAGCATCACGCATTCCGCCGCCCCGGCCTCGACCGCCTTCTGGCGGGCCAGCACGTTGCCGAGCAGCGAAATCGACTTGATGTCGCAGTGCAGCCAGCGCTCGTCGGGGGCGGTGATCACCGCGATCCCGGCGCTGCGCACGCTCTCGGGCGGCAGGACCAGTTCGCTCGCCATCGCGAACACCGTCGGGGTTACGCCGACCGGGAAGGCATGGTCGCGCCTGGCGACCCCGCGGGTCACCTGGAGGTAGACGAACTGGTTGGGCCAGGGGTGGCGAGCGAACAGCTCCGAGATGATGTGGTTCCAGCCGGCGTCGTCGTGAGGATTGGTGATGGCGATCTTGGCCAGGCTGCGCTTGAGGCGCGCCAGATGGTGGCGCCAGCGAAACGGCACGCCGGCGTAGATCGGCACCACTTCGTAGACGCCGTCGCCGAAGATGAAGCCGCGGTCGAGCACCGGCACGTGCGCCTCTTCGATGGGCAGGTACCGGCCGTTGAGGTAGACGATTTGCGTGTTCATCGCGCTCCTCAGCGCGAGATCATCAGGCGCAGGCCGTCCCAGAGCCGGCCAAACCAGCCGCCCTCGTCGACGTCCTTGAGCGCGATCAGCGGCCGCTCGGCGATGACCTGGTCATCGAGGCGGACCCGCAGGATGCCGATGCGCTGGCCCTTGGTAATCGGTGCCACTAGCGGTTCGATGCGCTCGACTTCGCCGCTGATCCGCTGGGCCTGGCCACGGGGTACGGTTACCACCACATCCTTGGTGAAGCCCCCCGCGACCTCGTTCTCCTTGCCCTTCCAGACGCGATAGGTGCCGATGCTCTGGTCATGGGCATGAACCCGCACCGCATCGAAGTTCTGGAATCCGAAATTGAGCAGTTTCTGCGATTCCATCGCCCGCGCCGCGTCGGAACTGGTGCCCAGCACCACCGAGAGCAAGCGTCGCTCGAAACCGCCGCCCGCCTGCGCCCGCCGTGCCGAACTGATCAGGCAGTAGCCGGCCGCCTGGGTGAACCCGGTCTTCATTCCGTCGACGCTGGGGTCGATGCTGAGCAGGCGGTTGCGGTTGGGCTGGCGAATGTTGTTGTAGGTGTATTCCTTCTGCGAGTAGAGCCGGTAGTGGTCGGGGAAATCCTGGATCACGCGGGTCGCGACCACCGCCAGGTCGCGCGCGCTCGAGTAATGCTCGGGGTCGGGCAAGCCGGTGGCGTTGCGGAACTGGGTCGACTCGAGGCCCATGCGCTTGGCCTCGCGATTCATCATCTCGGCAAATGCCGGCTCGCTGCCGGCGATCGCCTCGGCGAGAATGATCGAGGCGTCATTGCCCGACTGGATGATCATGCCGCGCAGGAGCTCTTCAACCGTCGCCGGCTTGACCGGGTCGACGAACATCCGCGAGCCGACCGCCTTGTAGGCGGCCATCGAAACCGCCGGCCGTTGCTCGAGCGTGATGCGCTTGTCGCGCAGCGCCTCGAACGCGAGATAGGCGGTCATCAGCTTGGTCAGCGAGGCCGGCTCGAAGCGGGCGTCGGCCTCGTGCTCGGCCAGCACCTGGCCGCTGTCGGTCTCGATCAGGAGCCAGGCTTTGGCGGCGAGCGCCGGAGAGGCGGGTTGGGCGGCAGTGACGCCCGGCAGTGCGAGTGCGGCGAGCAGCGCCACGGTGGACAATAACTTGGTCATCGATACATCCAAAAGCCTTCGATTATAGGCCGCCGGGCTAATCAGCCCCGTGCGCTCAGCAGGGGCTTCAAGGCCTCCAGGGCGCGCTGGACCGCGGTCTCGCCGGAGCGCAAACTCAGGGCGTCGACGCCATCGCGCAGGACGTGGCGCAAGACCTCGCGGTCGATTGCGTCCTCGATGCGCGCGGCCCAGACATGGCCGCCAGCGCCGAACTCGCGCTCCATGACCTCGGTTGAAACGCGCTTGGCGAGCGCCAGCATGGCGCGTTCGCGGCTCTCCTGGCGCAACTCGGTGGCAGCGTCGCGGGCGGCGCTGCGGCCGCAGCGCGCAATCAGACCCTTGGTCTCGAGGCTGGCCACCAGGGCCTCGATCTCGCCGCTGCGCACCACCGCGCTCAAGGCCTGGACGTCGCGCTGGCCATCGACCAGCATCAGCACCCGGCGCTCGCCGTGGCTCAGTCCTGAGTCCCCGCTCGCGGCCTCGGCAGTCCCGGCCGGGGTCGCCGCGAAGATCTGGCGCTCGTCGAGGGCGGTCACGATGAACGCAGCCCGGCCTGTTCCTGGAACTTCTTGAGCGCCTTCCTGCCGCCAACGATCTCGACGATCGACAGCGCTGCCGGCATGAGGTCGCGCAACTCGCGCCGCGAGCCGCAACGCTCGATGCGCTCGGCGAGTTCGTCGCCCTGTTCCCCGATCACTGCGCGCACCGCGGCACTGAGACGCTGGCGCATCTCGGCGTCTTCATCCTGGGGTGGGTCGGCGCCGCGGCCTGCCTCAGGGGCCCCAAATTCAGCCGCGAAGGCGGGCTCGGCTCCGGCGCTCGGGTCGACCTCAAAGGTCTCGGCGCCGGGCGTCGCGGGCGCGGGTGCGGGCGCTTCAGGCGCCGGCGGTTCCGAGTCTTCGGCGGGCTCCGAGCCGATGATCGTGGTGGCCGGTGCGATCATGGTCGTGGTCATCGCCGGGGGCAAATCCTGGCGGACGATGAAACCGCCCTTCTCGAGTACCGGGAGGTACTCGTCGAATTCTTCGCGGGGAATCAGTCGCACCAGTTGCTCCTCGGTGCGCTGGCCGTCGATCAGGATCAGCAGCTGGCGCAGCCGTGGGCCCAGCCCGTGGGAGCGCGTCGCCAACTCCTCGTGCGCGAGCGCAGTCTTGCTGTAGATCGACGCCGACCAGGTCTTCATCACGGTGCTCCCCCCGATCCAGCGGCACGGCTGTGCACCACGGTCAACAGGGCTTCCTCGACCAGGCGCTTGAGCAGCGTCAGCCGGCGGTGGAAGAAGTGATCGGCTTGCGGGACGACGACTATCGGGATCCCCAGCGGCCGCGCCCAGTCGAGCACGTCGGCGAGCAGCACGGTTTCGTCACGCTCGCCGTGGATCACCAGGGATTCGGGTGGAGCGCTCAGCTCCTCGGCCCGGCTTACCGCCGGCCCGACCAGCACCAGCCGTTGGGCGGGATGCCCCGCTTCCCGCAGGCGCTCGGCAACGCGCATCTGCACGTAGGCGCCAAACGAAAACCCAGCCAGCACCAGCGGCCCCGGGTGCCCCAGTTCGCGGCGGGCGTGTGCCACCACGGCGAGCAGGTCGTCGGTTTCGCCGCGACCGCCGTCGTGCTCGCCTTCGCTGGCGCCGACGCCGCGGAAGTTGGGCCGCCAGGCGGCGAAGCCGCGGGCCACCAGGGCGCGCGCCAGCGTATGGGCGACCTTGTTGTCACGAGTGCCGTGGAACAGTGGGTGGGGATGGGCAATGACCGCGCAGCCGATCGGAGTGCCGTCGGGGAGGTCGAGCGCGACGTCAATTGCGCCCGCTGGTCCGGGCAGCAGCTGGGTGCGGGTGGAGAATTTCATCGCTCGCTTCGGGGCGCGCGATCAGGGCAGGAGCAGCCGCTGCACGGGCACGCCGCGCACCAGGTGCGATTCAATGATCTCGTCGACATCGCGTTCGTCGAAACAGCGGTACCAGAGCGCGTCCGGGTAGACGACCACGGTCGGCCCCTCTTCGCAGCGATCGAGGCAACCCGACTGGTTGACTCGGATCTTCCCCGGCCCGGCCAGGCCGAGTTCCTTGACGCGGGCCTTGGCATGGGCCTGGAGCTGCTTGGACCCGGCTGCCGCGCAGCACGGCCGCTCGCTGTCGTCGCGCGAATTGACGCAGAAGAATATGTGCCGTTCGTAGTAACCCATCGTAGTGCCTCGCCATCTTGCGCCCGCTTCGATTATATCGGGCGCTCGCCCCGGCCCGATCCTCGGTGACGCCCCGCAATTACCGCCGCCGCCGGCGTTGCGGTCTGCTGGCGCGTAGCAGGCAGTAGAGTATCGCCGCGAACGGCCAGGCGAGCGCGGTACCCCGCCAGAGGCCATTGAGATTGACCCACCGGCCCTGGTCCCAGAGCGCCATCATCGAATGGAAATAGGGATTCGGGCCGATGATGTTGAACAGCACGGTGGCCACGAGCAGCGCCACCACCGCGGCCATCAGGCGCCAGCGTTTCGGCAGCCAGACCAGCAGCGCCACGGCCAGCGCGCCGACCAGGATGCCGCCCTGGGCGCCCGCCGACAGCCACACCAGTGCCGCCCCCGAACCGAGCAGCCATGCGCTGGCCGCGGACTTGACCAGCGCCGCCAGTGCGATCGTGATGCCCACCGGGACCGCCGGGTTGCTCCCCGGGCTCAGGAGGTCGACTACGATGAGCCCCACCGCGACCACGGTGAAGGCGACCCCGAGCGCTTCGGCCAGGGCCATGGTGCCGACGCCGAAGCTCACCATCAGCATCTCGGGCACCTCGGGGCCGAACCAGAGAGCAACCTGGTCGAGTAGCTCGCCGGTCGCGAAAGTCATCGACTGGGGATAGAGCTGGGCGGCGAACCAGGCTCCGAGCAGCAGCAGGCCGGCGCTCGCGCCCGGCGCAAATGGCAGCACGCTGCGCAGCCGGTCCGGCCAGCGACTTATGCGTTCGCGCCCGATCGCCCCGGCGAGCAGTGCCCCGGAGGCGGCGCCGATGACGTTGGCCACCCAGTCGGCACGCGACGGCACCCGCCCGGGGAGCAGGATCTGCAGCGTTTCCAGGGTCAGTGACATCAGCGCGCAAGCCACAATGGACAGCATCAGCGCGCTGATGGCGCGTCGGCCCGCCATCAGGGACGCGGCCAGCAGTGCCCCGAGCGGCAGGTAGGCCAGCAGATTGGACAGAAAATCGAATGCGGTCCAGTACCGTGGCCAGGGTTCGACCAGGTAGGCCAGCGCCAGCGCGCTCAGGGAAGACCAGGGCAGCCATCCCTGCCAGGGGTGAAGAGTCACCAGCGCGATGCCGACGGCGTAGGCGAGCGTCAGGACGATCAGCGCCGCAGGGGGATTGGTTCTGGCTGGTATGGACTCGCTCATCGCCGCCTAGGCTACGCTGCTCGTTGGATCAGTGGGCGCTGCGACAGGATATGATTCCAGGCAGATGACCGCAATCCACCTCTTGCCAACCATGCCAGCAAACGGCCAGGTCGTGCCGCCGATCCGGACGGTGGCGACGGTCGGCTCGACCAACGACGAACTGATGGCCGCGCCGTTGCGTCTCCCGCCGACTCCGCCCCAGGTTCTTTGGGCTGAGACCCAGACCAAAGGCCGCGGGCGGCGGGGCCGCCAGTGGGTCAGTCGCCCCGGCGATTCGGTCACGTTTTCGGTCGCCTTCGAACGCTGCCTCGATGATCGGTCGCGCGCCCTGGCCGGCCTCTCGCTGGCCATCGGCGTGGCGCTGGCCGAGGCGCTGGCCGAATTCGACTGCCACCTGGCGCTCAAGTGGCCCAATGATCTCTTCTCCAAGGGCTGCAAGGTCGGCGGCATTCTGGTCGAGACCAGGCGCGAGCGCCAACTCGAGCGGATCGTGGTCGGGGTCGGCCTCAACCTGGTCGCGCCGGGGGAAATCGCTGCCGCCGGGGCCGGCCAGCCGCCCGGCGCCAATCCCGGTGGACTCTTCGCGCAGCCGGTCGCTCCCGCGACGGCCGCGGCCATCGTCGCGCACTGTGCCGCGGCGATCGTGACCGCCTACGACCTGTTCGTGGCGAGCGGCTTCGGCGCATTCCGCGAGCGCTGGATGAGGCGGAACGCTTTCAGGGGCGCGCGGGTCCAGCTGCATGATGGCGCGCGCCTGTTGGCGGTGGGCGAGGTCAGCGGACTCGGCGAGGCGGGTGAGTTGCGCCTGACCGGCCCGGAAGGCGAGCGGCAGTTCACCATCGGCGAGGTGTCCTTGCGCCTCGACCAGAACGCGGAATGAGAGGGAGCCGATGCGCGCGCTGATCCCGGTACTGATTGTCGCCAATGGCCTGGCGCTGGCCTGGTGGCAGGGATGGCTCAACCCGTGGGTCGGCGTCGAGCGTCAGCCCCAGCGCCTCGAGCGCCAGGTCCGCCCGGAGACGATGCAGATCATGGCGCGTCCCGGTCGCTCGGGCGGGCCCGCCGGGCCCGGCGGTTCGGTGGTGGCGCCCGCGTCTGCCGCTCCGACCGTCCCAAGCGTGCCCGAGCCAGCGGTGGCCACCGAAGTTCAGCCGGCCAGCGCCCCTGCGGCTCCGGCCCAGGCCGTGGCGGCCGCCGCCGAGCCGGTCTGCCTGCTGGTGCCGG
>JAHYJF010000470.1 GCA_019428955.1 Burkholderiaceae bacterium | reverse complement strand
TAAGCAGCCGCACCGCACGTTCGCGGAACTCAGGCGAATACGGCTTCGAGGTCTTCTTCTTTTGTGCATGTTCCATAACGGGCAATTCTCCGAGAGTTTTGCCCTCCGGTAAAGCCGGGGCGGTTCACTCCGTCTGGCGGGGTGCCATCATGTCCCTGAGAACCGAGCCCAGCCCCTCATTTCGCAAATCGACGGCGATGCCGCCTTCGCCGACGGTCACCCGCGCCACCAGAAGATGGACGATGCGGGTCTGCTCCGCCGGATAGAGCGCCGCCCAAAGCTGATCGAACTCGCCGAGCGCTTTCACGACTGCCATCTCATCGACGGTCGGGCTCTCCTCGCGAAGGGCTTTGATCGTTCGGGCCACGATCTCGGGCGCGCGGATCATGCGGCGAATTTCGCCCACGACGGCATCCTCGACCATACCTGCGGGCAAGCGCAGCGGGCCTGAAGTCTCGCCGGTCGGGCGATTACGGATCAGGTCCATCGAGGCGTAGTAGCGGTAGAGGCGCGTGCCCTTCTTCGTCGCTGTCGGCGTCATCGCCGTGCCGGTGTCGGTGAAGATGATCCCCTTCAGCAGGGCTGGCGTTTGGCGCCGCGTATTCTTTGCCCGCAGCCGCGGGCTTTCCTGCAGGATGCTGTGCACCTTGCCCCACAGGCCCCGGTCGATGATGGCTTTATGTTCGCCGGGATAGGCCGTGCCCTTGTGGACGGCTTCCCCCAGATAGACCCGGTTGTTGATGAGCTTGTAGAGGAAGCCCTTGTCGATCAGCTTGCCCCGCTTGTTCAGCACGCCTTCGGCTGCCAGCGCTTTGGCTAGCGTCGTGGCAGAGCCGATGGCAACGAACCGCTCGAAGATCATCCTGACCGTCGCGGCCTCGGCATCATTGATCATCAGCTTGCGGTCGCGCACGTCGTAGCCGAGCGGGACGTAGCCGCCCATCCACATGCCGCGCTTGCGCGAGGCCGCGACCTTGTCGCGGATGCGCTCGCCGATGACCTCCCGTTCGAACTGCGCAAAGCTGAGCAGGATGTTCAGCGTCAGGCGGCCCATCGACGTCGTTGTGTTGAACGTCTGCGTGACCGACACGAACGTCACCTGATTGCGGTCAAAGATCTCAACCAGCTTGGCGAAATCCATCAGCGAGCGCGACAACCGATCGATCTTGTAGACGACGATCACGTCGATCAGTCCCGCTTCGACATCCTGGATGAGGCGCTTCAGGCCGGGCCGCTCCAGCGTGCCGCCGGAGAAGCCGCCGTCGTCATAACCCTCACGGATGGCCGCCCAGCCTTCCGCCTTCTGGCTCGCCACATAGGCCTCGCAGGCCTCGCGCTGGGCGTCGAGGCTGTTGAACTCCATGTCGAGCCCTTCCTCGCTCGACTTGCGGGTATAGACGGCGCAGCGCAGACGGCGAGTCATGACCGCGACGGCTTCCTGATGACGGCTCATCTGTCGTCCCTCCGGGCTTCGCGCAGGCCGAAGAAGCGGTAGCCGTTCCATTGCGTGCCGGTGATCGCCCGCGCCGCCGCCGACAGCGACTTGAATTTGCGCCCCTGCCAGTCGAAACCGTTCTTCATCACGGTGACGGTGTGCTCCACCCCGTCCCATTCGCGCACCAGCCGCGTGCCGACAACCGGGTTGCGGGGATCGGCGATGATCGACCTGTGCCTGGCTTGGCCCTCGATCTCGTCGGCCAGCAGGTCCAACGTCCGTCGCGTCTCGCGCGAAAGCCCCCTGAGAACGGCGAATGCGCATGTGGGCGAATGGTTGCGCGACGTCGCCAACCCGCGCCTTCATGCCGAGACGAAGGAGAGGCCCATTGATCGCTTCGCCCGCGAGAAGGCGCTGCTCTTGCCCCGCAGCCCG
>JAHYJF010000071.1 GCA_019428955.1 Burkholderiaceae bacterium | reverse complement strand
AATTTTTATTCTGGCATAGAAGTATAAAAGGTGTTTGTTTGCGCCTTAAACATAAAAACATACGCAGGTTAGTCAGGGAAAGGATGTGTTTAACGAGTGCATAAAAAGCCTTATCTGCCAATTGCACTAATTATATTATTTTTAGCTTCACTGACTGCTCCGGTTATAGCGCAGGAGCTTCCCCCCATGTTGCAGGACATGGATAAAAGATTTAGCCACACCATTGTTTATGACATTGGTGGTAATATATCAATTGATCGCCAATTAGGTCATGATAATGTTACCGGCGCGGTAAAATATCAACAAATTCGTGGTTATGGTGAAATATCAAAGATTGAGACAGTTCGCATGGCTGCCCATATCATCCACGTTGATGAAACTACGGACTGGCAGGTGCCGGCAAACGCCCTGGGCAACTTGAGGGTAACCACGGTGATTGACCTAGCCAGCCGGCCAATGGTAGAAGCTATTGCTGATTACAGTGATGTAGATTACGACATAAAGGCCGGTGATATTATAAATGTTTATGATCCGGCTGTAGTAGATGGCAGCATTCCGGTTAAACGTTTAACCCAACAAATTTGGGCCACTTCGCTGGCAACTAATCCAGGTAACATTGGCAGTTATCATGCCGAGTTTCTCGCCGCATACGGACCGGGACCCTATGAAGCTGATATTGAAGAAATTAATGGAATACCCTTCACTTATGATGAAGATTATTTATGGTTCTGGAAAGACGATGTATACTGGAGAGACCGCGACCATCGCAGTAGGGGCTATGAACGTGGTGATTACTACGTAGGTAACTTCTTTAATATTGAGCAGTACGCCCATACCTCGGGTGGGGAAATGCGTCGCTTAATCAGCATTAGTAATCCCTTCGAGATATCTCTCCTTGAAGAAGATGCCCATGTAGTTGGCTCAGCTTCGATTAGGGAATCATTTGACACTCATGGGCTAAAGGGCGGACCAAAGGCGATAACCCTTGCCTGGTATGAGTTATTCTAAGGTCTACCATATACTTGATTGGTATATAGAAAGCCCCTTTGCTTAATGCAGAGGGGCTTATTATTTCTTCTTATTTTCAAAGCTACAAAGATGCTTCTATCTTATTTTTTTAACGTTGCAGTGGTACAATTCATGCAGAGGAATATCCCCTGTATGTTTGTTTTAACCGCATCCAATTTACGTCGCCTTAGATAGGCACGCCAAACCGTCCCCCATAACGCTGCTTACTTTACAACCTTTCGCTTTGGTAGCCTAGCTGTAACTATAGAAGCCCTTGCCGCTCTTGCGACCCAGATGGCCGGCGCGGACCATTTTACGGATCAGCGGGCAGGCCCGGTACTTGGAGTCACCGGTTTCCTTGTAAAGGGTATCCTGCACGGCCAGGAGCACGTCAATGCCGACCAGATCGGCTAAGGCCAGGGGGCCAATCGGGTGGTTTGCCCCGAGCATCATACCCTTGTCAATATCCTCAGCACCGGCAACGCCTTCCATCAATACATAAGCCGCTTCATTAATCATGGGTACCAGGATGCGGTTAACTACGAAAAGCGGCGCTTCGTTGACGGCAATCGGCTCTTTGCCAAGCTTCTTTGAGATTTCCATGATCAGGTTAAAGGTTTCTTCTGAAGTTGCCGCGCCCTTAATCACTTCAACCAGTTTCATCACCGGCACAGGGTTGAAAAAGTGCATGCCAACCACTTTTTCGTGGCGCTTGGTGGCTGAAGCCATCTCGGTAATACTTAAACCGGATGTATTTGAGGCAAAAACCGTGTCAGGGCTGCAGACGCGATCGAGTTCTCCATAAAGCTCTTTCTTTAACTCCATATTTTCAACAACAGCCTCGATAATCAGGTCGGCCTCTTTTAAGTCATCAAGCAGGGAAGTGCCGCTAATACGTCCGGCAATCTGATCTGCTTCATCCTGGCTCTTTTTACCCTTTTCGACAGCGCGGCCGAGGTTTTTACTGATATTTTTGATGCCCCGTTCGACAAAGCTGTCTTCAATATCACGCATGATCACCTTAAAACCGGCTTCGGCTGCTACCTGGGCGATGCCGCTGCCCATAGTACCGGCGCCGATTACGCCAATTGTTTTGATTTCCACTTTGATCAGCCTCCTTATATTATTATTGAGCCTTTTCACCCCCACACCGACCCTCCCCCGGCCAAGGGGGAGGGAGTTTGGTTTTAACGTTGCTTTTAAGTGGTTGGGAGCTTTTACTTCCTGAGCCAGCGACTTGGTTAACAATCAACTACCTATAAAATATGTCTATACTTATTTACCCTCGCGCCAGATCCCTTCAAACAGGCCACCCTGGCCCGCGTGCGCCACCGCCGGGCGGTACTCACCATGTCGTTCTGCGCCCTGTGCTGGAGCACCGCCGGCGGCCTGGTGCGATTGCTCGATCGCCAGAACGGGATCGAACTGACGTTCCTGCGCAGCCTCTTCTGCGCCCTGGCGGTGTTCGCGCTGCTCGCCTGGCGCTGGCGCGCCAACCCGCTCAAACCAGTCATCGCCATGGGCTGGCCCGGCCTGATCTCGGGCGTGATGTGGGCGATCATGTTCACCGCTTTCACGCTCGCGATCACTCTCACGACGGTGGCCAATACCCTGCTGGTGCTGAGCCTGGCGCCGTTCTTTGCTGCCGTTCTGGGCTGGCTGGTGCTGCGCCAGCAGGTCGTGTCGCGCACCTGGGTGGCGATGTCGGTGGCCGGGTTCGGGATCTGGTGGATGGTCCGGCACGGGATCTCCAGTGAAGGCTACGCCGGAATGACCATCGCGCTGGCGTGCCCGCTGGCCTCGGCGGTCAATTTTGTCACCCTGCGCAAGATTCACACCCGCATCGACCTGATGCCGGCGGTGCTGGTCGGTGCCCTCATTTCGCTGCTCGTCATGGCCCCTTTCGCCCTGCCCTTCGCGCCCTCGCCGCGCGACGTCGCGATCATCGCCTTTCTCGGCGTTTTCCAGCTCGCGCTGCCAAGCATGCTGCTGGTCCGGGCGACGCGTTTCCTCTCGCCCCACGAGGTAGCCCTGATCGCACTGCTCGAGATGGTGCTCGCCCCGCTCTGGGCCTGGATGTTCGGCGGCGAGGTGATGAGCATCGCCACCATCCAGGGCGGCCTGCTGGTAGTCGGGGCGCTGGTGGCCAACGAGTTCTTCGGCACCTCGCGAGCCGCGGCGACGGTCGGCCCGACCTAGGCGCGGGCCTCGGCCAGGGAGCGCGCCACCTCGGCGAAACCGGCGCCGCAGGGCGCCGCGGTAACCCACGCCGGCAGGTGCGCGATGCGGCCGCTGAATCGCGCCACGTTGGCGACCCCGACCGCGTTGGGCAGGTACGCGAACATCGGCGCGTCGTTGGGCGAATCGCCGACGAAGAGGCAGCGCGCGCGCTCGGCGTCCAGGTCAAGCCCGTAGCGCTCGCCCATCATGGTGTGCGCCATGGTGAGCTTGTCGTAGGAGCCGAACCAGCCGTTGACGTGGATCGAGCTGACCTTGGCGGTCATCCCGGCGGAGCGCATCAGCGCCACGATGCGGTCGATAGCCGAGTCCGGCAACGGCGCGACGTCCTCGCGAAAATCTATCGCCAGGTCGTAGATCCGGCAGAACTGGTCCGAGGCCAGCGCGCAGCCGGGAACCTCGCGCAGGATTCGCGCCCCGACCGCGCTCAGCTTGGCCGCCTGCGCCCGGCGCTCGTCGTGCTGCAGTTGATGGCGCGCGCACAGCCGGCTCATCCCGTGGTCGTACCAGAAGTAGAACGCGCCATTCTCACCGATGACACCGTCGACTGGCCACATCCGGGCGATATGGTCGCACCACCCTGCCGGGCGCCCGGTGGTCAGGATCACCCGGATACCGGCTGCCTGCAGTTGCTCGAGCGCAGCGTAGGCCTCGGCAGTTAGCCGGCCGTCAGTCGTCACCGTGTCATCGAGATCGCTGAAGACCGTGTGGACCGCAGCTGCGGTGGCGCGCGGCATCAGGGCCAGGGGCTGCATGGTCAAGGTCGTTCTCCGCTCTTAAGCCGAATTGTAGCCGTCCGCCGCGGCCGTCAGGAGCGGCGAAAAACCGGCGCACCGCCTTGCGAACGCTGTCGAAGCATCACTTGCGATTATGATCGGGCACGATGAGCAGCTACATCGGACGTTTCGCCCCCTCGCCGACCGGTCCATTGCACGCCGGGTCGCTGGTGACCGCGCTCGCCAGCTACCTCGACGCCCGCGCTCACGACGGCCGCTGGCTGTTGCGCATCGAAGACCTCGATCCGCGACGAGAAACTCCCGGTGCCGCGCAAGCAATCATTGCCGAGCTCGCCATGCTAGGTTTCGAGGCGGATGCCCCGGTCCTGTTCCAGAGCGCCCGGCACGCCGCCTACCAGGACGCGTTCGAGCGCCTGCAGGATGCCGGACTGGTCTATCCCTGCGCCTGCAGCAGGCGCGAGATCGCCGATTCACAAGTCAGTCCAACGCCAGACGGCGAAGCAGTCTATCCGGGCACCTGCCGCGCCGGTCTCCCGCCCGGACGCGCGGCCCGGTCCTGGCGGCTGCGGGTGGGCGACGGGACGATCACCTGGGCCGATCGCCCCGCCGGCTGGGATCACGGCCGCACGCAGCGGAGCGTGTTGGCGCAAGGGGTGGGCGATTTTGTAGTGCGCCGCGCCGACGGCTCCTGGGCCTACCAGCTGGCCGTGGTGGTCGACGACGCCTGGCAGGGGATCACCGACGTCGTGCGCGGCGCCGACCTGGTCGGCTCGACCGCGCGCCAGATCCACCTGCGCCGGCTGCTGGCCTACCCGGAGATCAGGACCTTGCACGTGCCGGTGGTGCTCGCGCAGGACGGGCAAAAGCTCTCCAAGCAGACTGGAGCGGCGCCGATCACCGCCGGCGACCCGCTTCCAGCCCTGGAGCGTGCCATGGCGCACCTCGGTCTCGCCGTGCCGACCCGAGGCACCATCGGCCAGTTCTGGCGGCACGCGATCCAGCGCTGGCGCGATTCCTCCTGGACCCAGGGTGTGAGCTAGAAAATCCCCAACCCGACCCGGGGAATGTCTGCTGAGCGCAGGGAAGTGGTAAATTGGTTAATGTATGACCCAATTGGGCAGTCAATGCCTCGGCGGTCACTACGGCGCATGTAAAACAATCATTGGAGACTTCAACTCATGGAAACGAGAAACTACAAAATGGTGGTCACCGGCCTGGCGACGGCGCTGGCGCTGATCGCGGCCCCGGCGGCACACGCCGGCAAGACCGTCGATGCGATCAAGGCCCGCGGACAGCTGGTTTGCGGCGTAAATACGGGTCTGGCCGGCTTCTCGGCCGCCGACAGCCAGGGCAAGTGGTCGGGGCTGGACGTGGACGTTTGCCGCGCGATCGCCGCGGCCATGCTGGGCGACGCCAACAAGGTCAAGTGGGTGCCACTGAACGCGCAGCAACGCTTCACCGCCCTGCAGTCAGGCGAAGTCGACATCCTGTCGCGCAACACCACCTGGACGCTGACCCGCGATGCATCGCTGGGGATGAACTTCACTGCCACCACCTATTACGACGGCCAGGGCTTCATGGTCCCGACCAAGCTCAACATCAAGAGCGCCAAGCAGCTCAAGGGCGCGACGGTCTGCGTGCAATCGGGCACCACCACCGAGAAGAACCTCACCGACTACTCGCGCGCCAACAAGCTCGACCTCAAGCCGATCGTCTTCGAGAAACTCGAAGCCGCCACCGGCGCCTACTTCTCGGGACGTTGTTCCGCCTACACCACCGACGCTTCGGGCCTGGCTTCGACGCGCAACAAAGAAGCCCAGAATCCCAAGGATCATGCGATCCTTCCCGAACTGATCTCCAAGGAACCGCTCGGGCCGGTGGTGCGGCGCGGTGACGACGAGTTCTTCGCGATCGCCAAGTGGGTAATCTTCGGGCTGGTCGAGTCCGAGGAATACGGCATCACGCAAGCCAATGTCGAGCAACTCGCCAAGACCAGCAAGGACCCGGTCGTGATGCGCATCCTGGGCACCTCCGAGAACACCGGCAAGCTGCTGGGCCTGGACAAGGACTGGATGGCACGCGCGATCAAGTCGGTCGGCAACTACGGCGAGATCTTCGAGCGTAACGTCGGCCCCGATTCCGCGCTCAACCTGCCGCGCGGCGTCAATGCGCTCTGGAGCGAAGGCGGAATCATGTACGCCCCACCGGTGCGGTAAGCGCCAAGCCTGCCACCGGCACGTCCGCGCACCACGCCGGGCGTGCCGGCTGGCGGGCAATCGGCTTGACTACTGACTGACGGGGATCGCGACCATGCCTGACCGACAGCCACACAAGCGCCGCGACTGGTCCTGGCGCAGCCAGGCCTTCCGCGGACTGGTCTATCAGATCATTGCCATCGTGCTGGTGGGTACGGGCATCTGGTACCTGGCTTCCAACACGCTCGCCAACATGGCGGCGCGCGGCATCCAGAGTGGTTTCGGGTTCCTCACCGGGGCCGCCGGCTTCGACATCGGCGAAACGGTGCTGCCGTTCGACGCGCTCGACCCCTACTGGGCGGCGTTTCTGGCTGGCGTGCTCAACACCTTGCGGGTGGCGATTATCGGCATCGTCCTGGCCACCGTGCTGGGCACGGTGCTGGGCATCGGCCGCTTCTCGCACAACGCGCTGGTTCGCGGACTTTGCTACTGCTACGTCGAAGTCTTTCGTAATGTCCCGGTGCTGCTCCAGTTGATCCTGTGGTACCTGTTGTTTGCCGAGGCGCTGCCGCCGGTCAATGACGCGCTGTCGGCGTTCGGCACCTTCTGGCTCAGCAAGGGGGGATTCTCCTTCCCGGTACCGGTCTGGGGGCTGGGGCAGGCACTGGCCGGAGTCGGGTTGCTCATCGGAATCGTTGCCGCCATTGTCTACCGACGCTGGGCCCAGGCCGAATTCGAGCGCACCGGCAGGCCGCGCAGCATGGTGCTGGCGCCGCTGGCGATGATGATCGCCGCGGCCTTCATCGGATGGCTCGTCGGCGGGGCTCCCGCCTCATGGAACATTCCCCACCCTGGCACGTTCTCGATGGAGGGCGGCGCCTCGGCGACGCCGGAATTCATGGCGGTGCTGCTGGGACTTGTGTTCTACACCTCGGCCTTCATCGCCGAGGTCGTCAGGGCCGGGATCCAGTCGGTGTCGCGGGGACAGACCGAGGCGGCGAGCAGCATCGGACTCAACAAGCAGCAGTCGATGCGCCTCGTGATACTGCCCCAGGCGCTGAGAGTAATCATCCCGCCGATCACCAGCCAGTACCTGAACCTGACCAAGAACTCCTCGCTCGCGGTCGCGATCGGCTATCCCGACGTGGTCTCGATCGCCAACACGGCGATCAACCAGACCGGTCGCGCAGTCGAGTGCATCGCCATCGTGATGCTGGTCTACCTGACGACCTCACTGTCGACCTCGGCCTTCATGAACTGGTACAACGCGCGCGCCGCGATCAAGGAGCGCTAAGATGGATGCCATTGGGTTCAAGCTGATCACGCCGCGCCCAGCGCCGATTCGTATGGAGGGATTGGTACCATGGATGCGCGCCAACCTTTTTGGTGACTGGGGCAGCATCGTTACCACCATCGTGATCGTCGGCCTGATCGCCTGGTGGCTGCCGGCAATCGCCAACTGGACGGTGGTGCACGCGGTCTTCGGCGCCAACGCCGACGCCTGCCAGGCGGCTCGCGGCACCGGTGCCTGCTGGGGCGTGGTCACCGAGAAATACCGCCTGATAGTGTTCGGCCGCTACCCCTATGAGGAGCAGTGGCGGCCTCTGGTGGCAACCACGCTGCTGATCACGCTGCTGGTGACCAGTTGCGTGCGCGTGTTCTGGAAGTCGTGGCTGGTCGGGCTGTGGCTCGCAACCCTGGCCATCTTCTTCGTTCTGATGTTCGGCGGCTGGTTAGGATTGAGCCGCGTGTCCTCCGACCAGTGGGGTGGCTTGCCGTTGACGATCATGCTGGCCGCGCTGAGCGTCGTGCTGGCCTTCCCGCTGTCGATCTTCGTGGCGCTGGGGCGGCGCTCTAATCTGCCGGCGATCCGCACGGTGTGCATCGTCTACGTCGAGTTGATCCGCGGCGTGCCGCTGATTTCGGTGCTGTTCATGGCGTCGTTCCTGTTCCCGCTGTTCATGCCGGTCGGCAAGTCCCCCGACGTGCTGCTCCGGGTGCTGGTCGGGATCATTCTCTTCGCTGCCGCCTACCTCGCCGAAATCGTGCGCGGGGGCTTGCAAGCTCTGCCCGGCGGCCAGGTCGAGGCGGCCCAATCGCTCGGGCTCACCTACTGGCAGACGCAGCGCAAGATCGTGCTGCCGCAGGCCCTGGCGACGGTGGTCCCGGGGATCATGAACACCTTCATCGGGATGTTCAAGGACACTTCGCTGGTGACCATCGTCAGCCTCTACGAACTGACCGGGGCGCTCGGTCTCGCGCTCAATTCAGACGCGAATTGGCGGCCGTTCAAGATCGAGGGCTACCTGTTCATCATGCTCATCTATTTCGTCTTCTGCTTCTCAATGTCCCGCTACAGCCTGTGGATCGAAAAGCAGCTCGCCGTCAGCACGAATCGCTAGGAACCTCACACATGAGTGAACCCATCATCATCTTCGACAAGGTCAACAAGTGGTACGGAAACGATTTTCACGTGCTCCGCGACATCGATCTCGAAGTGGCGCCCGGCGAGCGCATCGTCATCTGCGGCCCGTCCGGCTCCGGCAAATCGACCCTGATCAGGTGCATCAACCGGCTCGAAGAGCATCAGCAAGGACGGCTGATCGTGGACGGCACCGAGATGAGCGACGACATCAAGGCGATCACCTTGATCCGGCGCAAGGTCGGGATCGTATTCCAGCAATTCAACCTGTTCCCGCACCTGACGGTGCTCGAGAACCTGACACTGGCACCGATGTGGGTCAGCAAGATGCCCAAGAAGGAAGCGGAGGAGCGTGCGATGCAGCAGCTCGAGCGGGTGCGGATCGCCGAGCAGGCGGAGAAGTATCCCTTGCAGCTCTCCGGTGGCCAGCAGCAGCGGGTGGCGATTGCCCGCTCACTGTGCCTCACGCCCAAGATCATGATGTTCGATGAGCCCACCTCGGCGCTCGACCCCGAGATGATCAAGGAAGTGCTCGACGTAATGATCGAACTCGCCGGTCAGGGCATTACCATGCTGTGTGTCACCCACGAGATGGCGTTCGCCAAGGCGGCAGCTGATCGGGTGATCTTTATGGACCAGGGGCAGATCGTGGAACAGAACAGCCCCCACGAATTCTTCGACAACCCCCGCAACGAGCGCACCAAGGACTTCCTGTCGAAGATCCTTACGCACTGATCAGCTCAAACGGCTGCCCGTTCGGGCAGCCTTTGGGGCGCGCGCGCTGGCAGCCGGCCAGCGCGCCAGGCTAGAACTTCTTGCCGCCGAGCAGCGCCGCCAACTGGGTCTTGGCGTGCCGTTGCTGCCTGCCAGCTCGTGAGTCGAGTGCCGACGTCGCGGCTGGTTGGGCGTCGTCGCCACCGACATCCTCGACCGGCTGCGCTGGCCGGTAGGGCTCGAAGAAGAACGGGTCGTCGGATTGTCCGGGCATCCTGCCGACCGGAGCGGCCTTGGCGACCGCACGCGGGGCGTTACGTTCGCGCTCTGCGCGCCGCGGCCGATCCACCCGCCCCGGCGGTTCGCGACGCGCCGCCGCGACCACTTCGATGTTCTCGGAGGGCAGCTTGCGCTTGAGCAGTTTCTCGATCTCCACCAGCAGCCGTTCGTCGACCGGACTCATCACCGACAAGGCCACGCCGCTGGCGCCGGCGCGGCCGGTGCGGCCGATGCGGTGAATGTAATCCTCGGCCTGGAAGGGCAGGTCGTAGTTGATAACTGCCGGGAGTTCGACGATGTCCAGTCCGCGAGCTGCGACGTCGGTCGCTACCAGCACCCTGATCTCGCCCTTCTTGAAGGCCTCCAGCGTTGCCAGCCGCTCCTGCTGCGACTTGTCGCCGTGGATCGCGGCGGCATTGAGCCCTTCGAGATCAAGCTGGCGAGCGAGCCGTCCGGCACCGATCTTGGTGTTGCTGAATACCAATACCTGGGCCAGGTTGCGATCAATGATCAACTTGGATACCGCCGAGCGCTTGGCTTCGACGGAACCGACCCGGAAGATCAACTGCTCGACGTTGTCAGCCGTTGCGTTGCGCGCCGCCACTTCGATCACCACCGGAGCGGTGAGGATCGTCCCCGCCAGCTTGCGAATCTCATTGGCAAAGGTCGCCGAGAACAGCAGGTTCTGGCGCGGCGTTGGCAGCAGCGCGGTGATGCGCTGGATGTCAGGCAGGAAGCCCATGTCGAGCATTCGGTCCGCCTCGTCGAGCACCAGGATTTCGGCCTGCGACAGATTGACGGTTTTCTGGCCGACGTGGTCGAGCAGTCGCCCCGGAGTCGCGATCAGCACCTCGCAGCCCTTGCGCAAGGCGGCGTACTGGGGGTTGATGTCAACCCCACCGTAGACCACGGCAACCCGCAGCCCGGTGTATTTCGCGTAGTCGCGGAAGTTGACGAAGATCTGGTCAGCCAGTTCGCGGGTGGGCGCAAGAACCAGGGCGCGTACCGGGTGGCGCGCCGGCGAGGCGCTGTTGTTGGCTGCCGGCAACAGCCGCTGCAGGATCGGCAGCGCAAAACCTGCGGTCTTGCCGGTGCCGGTTTGGGCCGCTCCCATCACGTCACGCCCCGTCATCACTACCGGGATTGCCTGCTGCTGAATCGGAGTGGGCTCTGCATAACCCAGCTCCGAGACGGCACGCAGGACTGGTTCTGCCAGCCCAAAGTCTGAAAAAGTACTCAAGTTGTGAAATCGTCCTCTGTTGAAGTTGACGGCGATAAGGCTTGCCGAGGCTGGCATTGTGCGCCCTCAGGACACCAATGCAATCGAATCTGTCACGAGCCGTTGCGTAACGGCCGAAACCGCGTTGCGTTGGTGGGCCCCCGGAGAGTCGAACTCCGCACCAACGGATTATGAGTCCGCTGCTCTAACCAATCATGAGCTAGGGGCCCTTCGGGAGGCCCCTATTGCCCCTCGAGAAAACTCTTCATCTTGTCGGCGCGACTCGGATGGCGCAGCTTGCGCAGTGCCTTGGCCTCGATCTGGCGAATCCGTTCGCGGGTAACGTCGAACTGCTTGCCGACTTCTTCCAGCGTGTGATCGGTGCTCATCTCGATGCCAAAGCGCATGCGCAGCACCTTCGCCTCGCGCGGCGTCAGCGAGTCGAGCACTTCCTTGACGACGTCGCGCATCGAGCCGTGCAGAGCCGCCTCGGCGGGAGCCAGCGTCATAAGATCCTCGATGAAATCGCCGAGATGGGAATCATCATCGTCACCGATCGGCGTCTCCATCGAGATCGGCTCCTTGGCGATCTTGAGGATCTTGCGAATCTTCTCCTCGGGCATCTCCATCTTCTCGGCCAGGGTCGCCGGATCCGGGTCCTGTCCGGTTTCCTGGAGAATCTGCCGCGATACCCGGTTCATCTTGTTGATGGTCTCGATCATGTGCACCGGAATGCGGATCGTGCGCGCCTGGTCGGCGATCGAACGGGTGATCGCCTGGCGAATCCACCAGGTTGCGTAGGTCGAGAACTTGTAGCCGCGCCGATACTCGAACTTGTCGACGGCCTTCATCAGGCCGACGTTTCCTTCCTGGATGAGGTCGAGGAACTGCAGGCCGCGATTGGTGTACTTCTTGGCGATCGAGATTACCAGCCGCAGGTTGGCCTCGGTCATTTCACGCTTGGCCTTGCGGGCCTTGGCTTCGCCGGCCGCCATGCGCTTGTAGATATCCTTCAGGTCGGGCAGCGGCAGCACCACGCGCGCCTGCAGGTCGATCAGTTTCTGCTGGAAATCCTGGATCGCGGGAACGTTGCGCTCGAGCACTTCGCGGTACGGCGGGTTGCGATCAAGCTCAAACCGGGACCACGCCAGGTCGGTCTCGTGACCCGGGAAGGTGCTGATGAAATGCTCGTGGCTCATCCCCACGCGCTGGACGCACAGGTCGCGGACCGAACGCTCGATGGTGCGCACTTCCTCGACCTGGTTGCGCAGCGTGTCGCACAGGCGCTCGACCACCTTGGCGGTGAAGCGGATCGTAAGCAACTCCTCCTGGATCTCGTGCTGGGCCTTGACGTAGCGCCGCGACTTGTAGCCATCCCTCTCGAAGGCGACGCGCATCTGCTCGAATGATTTCGTGATGCGCGCAAATTTCTCAAGCGCGGCGGCACGCAGTTCAGCCACCCGCGCGGCGGCGGCAGCAGCTGCGAGATCGGCTTCCTCGTCGCCGTCGGACTCTTCGCCAGCGGCCGCGGCAGCAGCAGCCGCGACGACCGCGGCAGCGGCCGAGGCCGAGGCGGCCGCACCGAATACCCGGTCGCCCCCTTGGTTCGGGTCGATCAGGCCGTCGACAACTTCCTCAATGCGCGAGGCACCATCGGAGACCTTCTGGGACTCCGCCAGCACTTCGGCGATCGTCGTCGGGCAGGCGGAAATCGCCTGGATCATGTGCTTGAGACCATCCTCGATGCGCTTGGCGATCGCGATCTCGCCTTCGCGCGTCAGCAGTTCCACCGATCCCATTTCACGCATATACATGCGCACCGGGTCGGTGGTACGGCCGAATTCCGAGTCGACCGTCGAGAGCGCGGCTTCAGCTTCCTCGTCCGAATCGTCGTCAGCCGAACCTGGTCGGTTGTCGTTCATCAGCAGCGTTTCGGCATCCGGCGTCTGCTCATAGACCCGAATGTTCATGTCGCTGAACGTCGCTACGATCGACTCGAGTGATTCGACGTCGACCAGTTCCTGCGGCAGATGGTCGTTGATCTCCGCATAGGTCAGGAAGCCGCGCTCCTTGCCCAGCCGGATCAGCTGGCGCAGGCTGGAGCGGGTTGCATCCCGCTCGGCATCCGACATGTTGGGCTTGCCGCCAAATTCCTTGAGCAGCGCCTTCTCCTTGGCGCGGCTGCCGCGCCGCGTCTTGACCGGCGCTACCGGGACTTGGGAAATGACCTCGCCATCATCGGAGTCACCGTTGGAGTCGTCATAGTCGAGGCTGTCGTCGCCGCCATCTTCAAGATCGCCACCGTCGCCCCGTACCTTGCCGCCCTTTGATTTCTTCTTCGGGCCACGCTTGGCGCCGGCGGCCTTCTTCTTGCGGACAGTGGTCGCGGCGTCGGCCGCCGTCGCTTGCTCGACCGCCTTGCTGAGTTGATCGACCTCGGCGGCACTGACCGTGGCGGGCGCTTTGGCCTTATCTGCCGCGGCCGATTTTCGCTTCGCACCAGTCTTGGCCGGAGCCTTGGCCGGAGCCGCGGACTTGGCCGGAGCCTTGGTCGCAACCTTCGCCGGGGCCTTCGCAGTCTTCGCGGGAACCTTGGCAGCCTTGGCCTTGGCCGGAGCCTTGGCAGCCTTGGCCGGGGCTTTGGTCACAGTCTTGGC
>JAHYJF010000469.1 GCA_019428955.1 Burkholderiaceae bacterium | reverse complement strand
GGGCTGACGCGTAAAGCTATCCATGAAGCACGTCAGTTGCGCGACGCGGAATCCGCCGATCCCGGTCTCGTTCGCCGCACCTTGGATGCAAAACTCGAGCACGGTGAAGAACCAACCCGTTCCGCGGTCCGACGTGCCGCAGAGGACCGTCTGCAGCGTTCCCTCGATCGGCTGCAGCGCATTCAGGAAAGCGTCAAGCGCCTCGAAGAACATCGCCCACCACCGCTGACGCCGGAATTGCGAGCCCGCCAGATCGCTGTGTTCGGCACGCAAGAGGATCGCGCGATCTGCGGCCGGATCGAAGAGATCATCGAGCGCATCGATGAACAGCCGGCCCCTCTTGAAGCAGTGCGCCGCGTTCCACCCGCTTCGCGCCATGCCGTCGACACAGCGCCGATCCGGCGCGCGGCGGCCTGGCTCACTGACTTTAGCACCCTTTATGAACAGGAGGTCCAAAATGGGACATATGCGACTGAATGATGTTGTCGCCGATATCGTCGGCGACGTGATCGCGGGTCGCGCGATCAACAAGCGGCAGGCGGCAGTCAATCGCTGGGATGATATTGATGCGGACGGTCAATATCTGGCTGGCATTGATGGCGTTGTCGCGCGAATTGACACACGGGCACGCCGCCTGAAGCTCAAGGCAGAACAGGCTGCCGTGCCCTCGCAGGCGGAACTGCCGTTTTCACTGCCGGTGGCTGTTGCCATGGATCTCGACGGCACGACGCTGGTGTCGACCCGCCAGCTGTCGCGCGCTGAATTCATGCGGGCCATTGAGATCCGTCACCTGCAAATTGCCAATGATAGTGCGGCTTTGCGCGAATGGCGCGAGGCTCTGCGTCAGGCCAATCAGTTCTGGGCAGCACATCCGGACTGGAGCTTCGGTGATTGCCTTGATGCCATCCTGGCAAAGGGCAGCTGCGTCCCCGCAAGCGGCGAGGTGCTCTCATGAGCCTGCGCATCCTTTCCGCTGATGAGCGCCTCACGGAGGCACAGGGCAAAACCACGCTCGCGATCTTCGGCCCCAGCGGTGGCGGCAAGACAACGTTGCTGACAACCATGCCCGCGGACCAGACAGTTTGCCTCGATTTCGAAGCGGGCCTCAAATCCGTCCAACACTGGCGCGGCGACAGCCTGCCCATCCGCCGCTTTGCAGATGCCGTGGACATCGCCTGCCTGATCGGCGGCGTCAACCCGGCTGCCCAGCCCGACGAGCACTTCTCGCAAGCGCATTATGCGCATCTTCGCGGACAACATCCGGAGCTCGCCGCACGGCTTGACGCCAAGCGCATCGTCTTCGTCGACAGCATCACCGACCTGACGCGGCAGGCGATGGCCTGGGCGAAGACCCGACCCGAAGCGCTGTCGGACCGCACAGGCAAGCCGGATACCCGCGGTGCCTATGGTCTTCTGGCCCGCGAGGTCATTGGCCTTCTGAAGCATTTGCAGCATGCGCCCGGCAAAACAGTGATCTTCGTGGGCATCCTTGAGCGGCTGACCGATGAGATGAACCGGACCATCTGGCAGCCACAGATGGAAGGCGGCAAGGCCGCGCGCGAGCTCCCCGGCATCGTCGATCAGGTCATGACGCTGAGCCTGTTCAGCCGGGAAGAGGCACCCGACGGGGGCGTCACATGGCGGCATGATCCGGACAAGGGTGAGGTGCGCCGCCTTGTCTGCCGCTCCGGCAATCCCTGGGGCCTGCCTGCCAAGGACCGCTCCGGCCGCCTCGATATGACCGAACCGCCCGATCTGGGCGCGCTTCTCGCCAAGATCAACCAACCTCTGAAAGGATAATCTGATGACCTTCGACATGAATGATGTGGCACCGCAGCA
>JAHYJF010000070.1 GCA_019428955.1 Burkholderiaceae bacterium | reverse complement strand
CGACTTCGCCTGGGTCGACCCCGGCCCGCTCGACGGCGGCACGAACCACGTGCCCGCCCATGGTCGCCCCGTGGGTCAGGTTGAGCGCACCGCGCCAGCTCTTGGCGAGCCCGGTGCGGGCGGTGGAGACGATGACTGCTTCACGCATGACTGATTCCTCTCGATTCGTTGTCCTGCCCGGATCACATCCGGGCCCTGGGCGCCGATCCCGGACGCGGCAGTGGGCCGCGCCCGGTGCGACTCAACCCGTGAATGATCCGCCCTCGGCCAGCAGTTTCGCCAGCAGCGGGGCCGGCTGCCAGAAGCCCGGGTCGCCATACGGATTGGCCGCGAACTCGTTCATCCGGTTGACGACGTTATAGAGCCCGTACATGTCGGCGTAGAGCATCGGGCCGCCACGCCAGAGCGGGAAACCGTAACCGCTCAGGTAGATCAGGTCGATGTCGGAGGCGCGCAGCGCAATGCCGTCTGCGAGAATCCTGGCGCCCTCGTTCATCAGCGAGAACACCAGGCGGTGCACGATCTCATCGTCCGAAATCTTGCGCGGCGTAATTCCCAGTTCCTTGCGGTAATCGGCGATCAGGCCGTCGACCAGCGGGTCGGGAAGCGCCTTGCGATTGCCCGGCTCGTAGCGATACCAGCCGGCTCCCGTTTTCTGGCCGAACCGGCCGAGTTCGCAGATGCGGTCGGCAAGCCGCGAATAGGCCATGTGCGGCTTCTCGACGTAGCGCCGCTTACGGATGTACCAGCCGACATCGTTGCCCGCCAGGTCGCCCATCCGGAACGGCCCCATCGCAAAGCCGAAGTTCTCGACCGCGCGGTCGATCTGCGCCGGACTCGCCCCTTCGTCGACCATGAATCCGGCCTGGCGGCTGTATTGCTCGATCATCCGGTTGCCGATGAAGCCGTCGCAAACTCCCGCCACCACGCCGGTCTTGCGCAGCGTCTTGGAGAGCTTCATCACCGTGGCCAGCACATCCTTCGAAGTCTTGGCGCCGCGCACGATTTCGAGCAGCTTCATCACGTTCGCCGGCGAGAAGAAATGCATCCCGATCACGTCCTCGGGCCGAGCGGTAAATCCGGCGATCTGATTGACGTCCAGCGTCGAGGTGTTGGTGGCGATGATGGCGCCCGGCTTCATCGCCTTGTCGAGTTCGCCAAACACCGTGCGCTTTACGTCCATGTCCTCGAACGCGGCTTCCACCACGATGTCATCGCCAGTGAGATCGGCGTAGGACATCGTGGGCTTGATCAGCGCCATCCGCTTCTCGACGTCCTCGGCCTTGATCCGGCCCTTCTTGGCGGAATTCTCGTAGTTTCGCCGGATCGTCGCCATGCCCCGTTCGAGGGCCTCGGCGCTGGCTTCCAGCAGGTGCACCGGGATTCCGGCGTTGACGAAATTCATCGTGATTCCGCCGCCCATGGTTCCGGCACCAATGACCGCAGCCGCGGTAACCGGGCGCAACGGGGTGTCGGCCGGGACATCGGGAATCTTGCTGGCAGCGCGCTCGGCAAAGAACGCGTGGCGCAGTGCCCGCGATTCCGGGGTCTGAATCAGTTCGAGGAACAGCGCACGCTCGCGGGCGATGCCTTCGTCAAACGGCAGCTTCACCGCCGCGGTAATTGCCGCGACGCACTTGGCGGGCGCGGGGTAGTTCTTCGCCATCGCCATCACGGTGTTGAGCGAGAATTGCAGGAAGCCCTCGGCGTCCTCATGCTCGATCGTCAAGTCGCGCACTCGCGGCAAGCCGCGCTTCTCGGCCACCACCTGGCGCGCGAACGCGATCGCTCCCGCTACCAGATCGGCGTCGATGATGGCATCGAAGAGCCGCGTTCCGGCCAGCTTATCGGAGTTGACCGGGGTGCCCGAAACGATCATGTTGACGGCAGTCTCGAGCGGCACGACCCGCGGCAGGCGTTGAGTCCCGCCAGCACCGGGGAGCAGGCCCAGCTTGACCTCCGGCAGCGCGATCTTGGCCTTGGGTGCCGCGACCCGGAAATGGCACCCCAGCGCCAGTTCCAGCCCGCCACCCATGCACACCGAGTGGACCGCCGCAATCACCGGCTTCCCCGATTTCTCGATCTCGCGGATGACCGTGAAGAGCGTCGGCTCAGCCATCGCCTTGGGCGAATTGAACTCGCGAATGTCGGCGCCGCCGGAAAACGCGGTCCCGGCCCCGGTAATAACGATTGCCTGAATCGCCGGATCGGCCTGGGCCGAGTGCAGCGCGTCGACGATTGCGGTACGCAGCCCGTGGCCAAGTCCGTTGACCGGCGGGTTTTCCATCGTCAGCACGGCGACATCGCCGTGGTTCTCCGTTCGCAGCATTGCCATTGCTTCGTCCTGGTTGGTGGATGATGGTTGGTGCCGTGGTCGCTGTCTCACCCGCTAGACATCGCCGTTCGGAGCGACCGAAAAAAACGAACGGGCGTACTATTTACTTCGATAATAACGGGCCGCAACGGCCCCATCAATTTGCCCAAGTCTATCCTGTTCCGGCTTGGCCGCGCATCAACTCAGACCTCCAGCCATTCGCGGCGCACTGCGGCGTTCTGCCGCAACTGCTGCGGAGACCCCTCGAACACAATGTGGCCGTGGCCCATCACATAGATTCGCTCGGAAATCTGGAGCGCGATGGCCAGCTTCTGCTCGACCAGCAGCACTGATATACCGTGCGCCTTGAGCTGCAGAAGAAAGTCCCCGACCAGCTCGACCAGTTTCGGCGCCAGGCCCTCGGTGGGCTCGTCGATCATGATCAGGTCGGGGTCACCCATCAGGGTGCGCGACAGGGTCAGCATCTGCTGCTCGCCTCCCGAGAGCACGCCCGCCTGGATATTGCGCCGCTCCTGAAGTCGCGGGAACAGCCCATAGACATCGTCGGGAGACCAGCGCGACCTGGCGCCACGCCCCTTCTGACCGAGAGCGAGGTTCTGTTCGACGGTCAGGGTGGGGAAGATGTCGCGACTCTCGGGAACGTAACCGATGCCCAGGTGGGCGATCTCGAACGGTTTCCTGCCCAGGATTTCCTGGCCACGGTAGAGCACCGAACCATGGCCGTCGACCATCCCCATGATCGCCTTGACCGTGGTCGAGCGGCCGACACCGTTGCGGCCCAGCAGGCTGACGATTTCGCCGCTGTCGACGCGCAGGTCGACCCCGCTGAGCACATGGCTCTTGCCGTAGTAGGCATGCAGACCGCGGACCTCGAGCAGAGCGTCAGCCATGGCCTGTTCCACTGGGAGCCGGACCCGCCTCGACTTCGGCTGGTTCGTCGAGCGTGGTGCCGAGATAGGCCTCGCGCACCGCCAGATTGGCGCGAATCTCCTGGGGCGTGCCGGTCGCGATGACCGCGCCGTAGACCAGCACGCTGATCCGGTCGGCCAGGCCGAAGACCACGCTCATGTCGTGCTCGACCGTCACCAGGGTGCGACCCTCGGTGACCTTGAGAATCAGCTCGACAGCCTGTTCGGTCTCGGAACGACTCATCCCGGCGGTGGGTTCGTCGAGCAGGATTACGTTGGCGTCGCCCGCAATCGTCACCCCGATCTCGAGCGCGCGCTGCTCGGCATAGGTGAGCAGCCCGGCGACCGTGTTGCGGCGGTTGCGCAACCCGATCTGGGTGAGGATGTCATCGGAGCGCTCCTCGGCGTCGCGCAGCTTGGCCAGTTGGTGCCAGAACGAGTAGCGATAGCCGAGCGAATAGAGCGCCGCACAACGGATGTTCTCGAACACCGAGAGGCGGTGGAAGATGTTGGTGATCTGGAAACTGCGCGCCAGGCGCCGGCGATTGATCTCGAACGGACGCAGGTGCGTGATGTCCTCGCCGTGCAACTCGATGCGTCCGCTGCTCACGGGGAATCGGCCCGAAATCAGGTTGAACAAGGTCGACTTGCCAGCCCCGTTGGGGCCGATGATGGCGTGGCGCTCGCCAGTCCTGATCTCGAGGTCGACGCCACAGATGATCTCGGTCTTGCCGAAACTCTTGCGGACTCTGCTCAATTGGAGCGCGGCGACCATCAGACCATCACCTCGCGCTCGGCTGCCGCCTCGATCAGTTCCTGAACCGCGCTCCACTCGAGTACAAACCGCCGGCGCATGACTTCGAATGCCACCGCCCCTGCGACGAGCATCCCGATGGCCAGCGTCCAGCTATCGCGCGACCAGGTGTCGATAGTGAATCCCATGAACTTCATCGTGCTGCCGGCGGCCACGTTCAGGCTCAGGTGATAGCTCATCTCGACCACCATCACCACGCCCAACAGGAGCACAGCCCCGGTTAGCAGTACCCCCAAGTAGGGGTCACGCAGGCGGCCGAAGAGGCCGTACTTGAACACCCGCAGGTTCATCAGCACCAGCGCCGCCACCCCGCCGGGCGAGTACATGACGATGATCACGAAGAAGGCGCCGAGATAGAACAGCCAGGCGCTGGTGAAATCGGACAGCGCCACCGCGAAGAAGATAAAGATGATCGCCCCGAGGATCGGTCCGAAGAAGAACGATGCCCCGCCAATGAAAGTCGCCAGCAGCATGCCGCCCGAACGCACCGCCGAGACGTTCTCGGCAGAAACGATTTCGAACATGATCGCCGAAAGACCGCCAGCGATGCCGGCGAAGAAGGCCGACACCACCAGCACCAGGAAGCGTACTCGTTGGGTGTTGTAGCCAATGAATTCCGCGCGTTCCGGGTTGTCACGCACGGCGTTGGAGATCCTCCCCAACGGCGTGCTGGAGAAGGCATACATTCCGACCATGCTGATCACGCACCAGAACACGATCAGGTAGTAAACCTGGATTGACGGCCCGTAGCTGATTCCCAGGAACGGCTTGCCCACGACCCGGTTGGCGGTAATGCCGCCCTCTCCGCCGAAGAACCCCGGGAACATCAGCGCCGCGGCGAACACCATCTCGCCGATGCCCAGGCTGATCATCGCGAAAGTGGTGCCGGCGCGCTTGGTGGTGACGTAGCCGAAGATCACCCCGAAGAGCGCGCCAAAGACGCCACCTACCAGAGGAATCAAGCTTATGGGCAAAGGCAGCGCCTGATGACTGACCAAATTGATGGCGTGGATCGCGAAGAAACCGCCCAGTCCAGCGTAGACCGCGTGGCCGAAAGAAAGCATCCCGCCCTGGCCGAAGATCACGTTGTACGAGAGCGTCAGGATGATCATGACGCCCATCTGCGAAAGCAGCGTCAGCGCGAATCCCGAGGTGAAGATTAATGGCATCACCGCAAAGAGCGCGATCGTCAGGCCCCAGGTCAGCCAGCGACCAAAATTGACCGGCGCAAAACGCATCTGCGCCCCGGCCGCTGCGGAACTCACCCGCGGGCGCCAGGTACCCATCAGTCGGCCCTCGAACCCATCAACCCGCGCGGCCGAAGTATCAGTACCAGGACCAGCAGCAGGTAGGGCAACACCGGGGCAACCTGCGAGACCTTGAGAATCCAGACGCTGTAGAGCGGCGTCGCTTCGGTCACCCTGATCCCGACCGAGGCCAGCATCGAGGCTAGCGACGAGTCGATCGCCACCGCCAGTGTCTGCAGGACCCCGATCAGCATTGAAGCCACAAACGCACCCAGCAGCGAACCCATGCCGCCGACAACCACGACCACGAAGATGATCGACCCCACCAGGTGCGCCATCGCGGGCTCGGTAACAAAGGCATTGCCGCCAATCACCCCGGCCAGGCCGGCCAGCGCCGCGCCGGCACCGAACACCAGCATGAACACCCGCGGCACATTGTGGCCGAGTGCCTCGACCGTGTGCGGGTGGGTCAGCGCGGCCTGGATGATCAGCCCGATACGGGTGCGAGTGAGCACCAGGTAGAGTGCCGCCAGCATCAGGACCGCAAGCAGCATCATGAAGCCGCGATACATCGGGAACTGGGTCGTGTAGACCATGAACAGTGGCCCATCGAGTTCAGGGGGAATGCGGTACGGCACGGCCGCCCGCCCCCAGATGATCTGCACCAGTTCAACAATGATGTAAGTCAACCCGAACGTGAACAGCAGTTCAGGAACGTGGCCGAAGCGATGGACCCGGCGCAGGCCGTAGCGCTCCACCAGTGCCCCGAGAATCCCCAGCACCAGCGGCGCCAGGACCAGCGCCGGCCAGTAACCGAACCAGACGCTGACCTGATAGGCGACGTAGGCCCCCACCATGTAGAACGAGGCGTGGGCGAAGTTCAGCACCCCCATCATGCTGAAGATCAGCGTCAGCCCGGACGACAGCATGAACAGCAGCAGCCCGTAGCTGAGGCCGTTGAGCAGGGAGATGACAGCAAGTTCCAAGCGGGTCTGATCCAGTCGACAACAGAACTTCGGAGCCGGCAGGCTCCAGAACGCCGAGGCGCGGCCGAGCAGCCCTCGCCTCGGGAAGCGGAAAGATCAGTCGCTCAGGGGCGATCCGGCCTTCTCATCTGGCAGGATGTCGGCTGGGCTGCCACGTAAGCCGGCAACATGCTCGCCAACTTCCAGCCATAACCGGTCTTCTCGGAGTCGTACTTGACGGCCGTGCCGTCCCGCTTCGACCAGGTCGCAATGTAGACGTTCTGTTGGAGCTGGTGATCGGAGGCCCGCATGTCGATCTCGCCATTGAGGCTCGCGACACGCATCCCCTCCATCGCAAAGGCCACCTTCACGGGGTCGGTCGACTTGGACTTCTTCATCGCTTCAGAGAGCAGCTGGATGCCGACATAGGTCTGGAAGGTGTAAAAGTCGTCGCCCCACTTCTTGATCTGTGCTTCCTGGAGATCGCCGCCGCGGAAATTCGGCGGCGTATTGACGATCCAGTTGGCCACGATGTGCACTTTGTCGACCCCGGAGCTGGCCATGGCGGTCGGCACACCGGTCGTGCCGGCATAGTAAGTGTAGAAGTTGGCGTCGTAACCGGCATCCTTGGCGGCCTTGATCAGCAGCGCCAGGTCAGCACCCCAGTTTCCGGTCACGACGGTGTCGGCACCGGCAGCCTTCATCTTGGCAATGTAGGGCGAGAAATCCTTGACCTGGCCGATCGGATGCAGGTCGTCACCGACGATCTGCACGTCAGCCCGTTTGCGCGGGATGTCGCGCTTGGCGGCCGCGGCCACCGCCCGTCCGAATGAATAGTCCTGGCCGATCAGGTAGACCTTCTGGACCGCGGTGTTCTTGGCCAGATATGAGCTCAGCGCCTCCATCTTCATGTCCGAGTTGATGTCGAGACGGAAGTGCCAGAAGGAGCAGCGCTCATTGGTCAGGACCGGATCGACCGCGGCGTAGTTCAGGTAGACGATTTCCTTGCCCGGATTGCGATCGTTGTGCTTCTGGATGGCGTCCGAGAGCGCGATTGCCGCCCCCGAACCGTTGCCCTGCACCACGTAGCGGATACCCTGGTCGACGACCTGCTTGAGTACCGTCACGCTTTCCTGCGGGCTGCCCTTGTTGTCGAACGGCACCATCTCGAACTTCGGTCCGCCGGCCCAGTTCTTCTTGTTCGCGATGTCGGCGACCAGTTGCCAGGAGTGCAGGATGCCCTGGCCGACCGGTGCGAATGGACCCGAGAGAGGATCTATGAACGCAATCTTGACAGTCTCGCCAAAGGCCGCTGGCGCGCTCAGCGCGGTCGCGACGGCAACGGCCATCGCTGCAAAACGGATCTTGCTCATGCGTTTCTCTCCCTGAACTTGATGGACTATGGCTGAACTGCTCCGCCGATGATAACCAAAAATCCTTGACAGACAAAATGCCGCTAATGCCGCTTCTATTGGGGCAGGCGATGGTCGCGGAACTGCTCGCGCAACTTCGTCTTCAGAATCTTGCCGGTCGCACCCAGGGGGATCGCCTCGACGAACTGGACGTCGTCTGGGATCCAGAAGTTCGCCACCTTGCCCTGGTAGAACTCGAGCAGTTCCTCGCGGGTGACCTCGGCTCCTGGTTGTTTCACCACGATCAACAGCGGGCGCTCATCCCACTTGGGGTGGGCGACCCCGATAACCGCCGCCTGCAGGACTGCCGGGTGAGCCACCGCAAGATTCTCCAGGTCGATGGTGCTGATCCACTCCCCGCCCGACTTGATCACGTCCTTGCTGCGATCGGTGATCTGCATGTAGCCGTCGGCGTCAATCGTCGCCACGTCTCCGGTCGGGAACCAGCCCCTGCCGTCGGCGTCATAGACCAGGGGGTCGCCGCCCTCACCCCGAAAGTACTCGCGAATCACCCAGGGACCGCGCACCAGAAGGTTGCCGGGGGTGGTTCCATCCCAAGGCAGGTCGGTCATGTCGTCGGCGACGATCTTCATATCGACCCCGAAGACCACATGCCCTTGCTTGGCCAGGATCTTGCGCTGTTCGTCCTCGTCGAGCTTGAGGTGCTTGAGCTGCAGGCGCGACAGGGTTCCGAGCGGCGACATTTCGGTCATCCCCCAGGCATGAATCACGTCGACGCCAAACTCGTTACGGAAGGCGTCGATCATCGCCGGCGGGCAAGCCGAGCCGCCGATCACAGTGCGCGTCAGGGTCGAGAAGCGCAGCTTGTTGCTGCGCAAATGCTGGAGTAAGCCCTGCCAGACGGTCGGAACGCCAGCGGCGTAAGTGACCCCCTCGGCCTCGAACAGATCGTAGAGCGACTTCCCGTCGAGATTCGGCCCCGGGAAGACCACCTTGGCGCCGACCAGCGGGCAGACGTAGGGGATCGACCAGGCGTTGACGTGGAACATCGGCACCACCGGCAGCACACAATCGCGCGCCGAGGCACCCATCGCATCGGGCAGCGCCGCAGCGTAGGCATGCAAGACGGTGGAGCGGTGGGCGTACATCGCGCCCTTCGGATTGCCGGTAGTGCCAGAGGTGTAGCAAAGACCGACCGCCGTGCGTTCGTCGAGCTCGGGCCAGCGATACTCCGAGTCGCCGCTAGCGATCAGTTCCTCGTAGTTGACCAGGTCGAGTCCCGGGGCGCTCGGTTGGCGGTCGCGGTCGACCATGGCGATCCAGCTCTTGACGTCCGGGCACAGCGGCGCAATCGCCTGGATGATCGGCAGGAAAGTGAGGTCAAAGGCAAGATGGACGTCGCCGGCGTGATTGACGATCCAGGCGATCTGCTCCGGATGCAGGCGCGGATTGATAGTGTGGACTACCGCTCCCATCCCCCCCACCCCGTAGTAGATCTCGAGGTGGCGGTAGCCATTCCAGGCCAGGGTGGCAATCCGGTCACCTACCGAAACCCCAAGCTTGGTGAAGGCACTGGCGAGACTGCGGGCGCGAAGATTGAGGTCGGCATAGGTATAGCGGTGAATATCGCCCTCAACCCGCCGGGAAACGATCTCGGCGTCGCCATGATGGCGCGTCGCGTGCTCCAGGATTGAAGAAACCAGAAGCGGCATGTCCATCATCAAGCCTTGCATTGCAACCCCCCTCGCGAGTAATGTCAGATCGCTAAGATTATGCTTCGATTCGGAGATGGACGAAACTGTTGCGCCAACACTGTTGCGCCTGCGCCCGTCTCTTACGGTCGTGCGCAGTTACTCCAGGATGGTCTGATGGGCAACACCAAGAACCCGCAGGATGACGCGAAGTTGCGCGCGCAACTGACCCGCGAACAGTACGAAATCACCCAGTGCGGCTGCACCGAGGCGCCCTTCACGGGGAAGTACTGGAATCACCACGAGGCCGGCAGCTACGCCTGCGTGTGTTGCGCCAGCGCGCTGTTTTCTTCGGAGGACAAGTTCGACTCGCGCTGCGGGTGGCCGAGTTTCAGCCGCCCGAAAACCGCCGGGTGCGTAAGCACCAGGAACGATTTCAAATTTCTGATGGTGCGCACCGAGGTGTTGTGCGCCGACTGCGGCGCCCACCTCGGGCACGTATTCGACGACGGTCCGCCGCCGACCGGTGAGCGCTACTGCATCAATTCGGCCGCGCTGAGCTTTGAGCCGGCGGGACCGTAATTGCTTCGCTAGCTCTTACTTCGCCTTGAGCAGCATCTTGAACACGGTCCGCGACGACCCATTGAACAAGCGCTTGAGCGCTTTGGGCAGGCAACGGCGTTCGAGGGTGTTACGGCGCTTGCGATTACGTTCAGCCATGTTCGGTGCCTAGTTGGAAGCTAATCTATAATTATAGCCTGCCGACGCGACAATAACGATCGCTGTTGTGCCCCTGCCCCTCGGAGCCAGATGAAACTGCTTTTCGACCTGTTCCCGGTCATCCTTTTCTTCGTCGCTTTCAAGTTCTACGACATCTACATCGCCACCGGCGTGGCGATCGCCGCCAGCGTGGTGCAGATCGGCTGGCTGCTGGCGCGTCGCCGCCCAGTTGCGGGAATGCAGTGGGCCAGCCTGGCGATCATTGTCGTGTTTGGCGGCTTGACCCTGTTCCTGCACGACGAAACCTTCATCAAGTGGAAGCCGACCGTGCTCTACGCGGCCTTCGCACTGAGCCTGTTGGTCTCGCGCTATGCCTTCGGCAAGAACCTGATCAAGGCCATGATGGGCGCCCAGGTCACCCTGCCCGTTGCGATCTGGACCCGGCTAAATCTCGGCTGGACGATCTTCTTCGCTGCCATGGCAGTGCTCAATATCTACGTCGCCTACAACTACCCCACGGCAACCTGGGTGAACTTCAAGCTGTTCGGAACGATGGGCTTGACGCTGGTATTCGTATTGGCCCAGGCCTTCTACATCGGGCGCTTCATCGAGGAGGCAAAATGAAAGCCCTGTCGGTCGAAGACCTCACCGCTCGCCTGGGTGGAGCGTTTCCGTATGCCGAGATCGAGGTGTTCGACGACGGCCATCTCCACATCGGACATCCAGGCGCGAAATCAGGCGGCCATTTCCGGGTTCGCGTAGTCGCACCGGCCTTCGCCGGGTTGACGACTTTGGCGCGCCATCGGCTCGTGTATCATGCGCTCGGCGACTGGCTCCCGGGACGAATCCACGCCATCGCTATCGAGGCGCAAACTCCCGTCGGGCCCTAACCTGGCCCCTCTTTTAAGTCCACGACAAGGAAATTAAATGAAGTTCCCGATCCGCGGCGCCTATGCCGCTCCGATGCTCGCACTGGCACTGATGTTCACGAGCGCGTCTGCTATCGCGCAAAACGCTGCCGTGGTCAACGGCAAGGCGATCCCCAGGGCCAAAGTCGACGAATTCGTGCAGATGCTCGCCGGACAGGGCCGCCCCGATACGCCGGAGTTGCGCGCCGCCGTTCGTGACGAACTGATTGCCCGCGAATTATTTGTCCAGGAAGCCGAAACGCGCGGGCTGCTAAAGAGCCCCGAGGTCCAGCGCCAACTCGACATGGCGCGCCAGGACATCCTGATCCGCGCGCTGCTGGCGGAGACCGGCAAGGCCAATCCGATCAAGGACGAGGAAGTCAAGGCCGAATACGACCGGGTCGTGAAGGCGCAGGCGGGTAAGGAGTACAAGGCGCGTCACATCCTGGTGGAGAAGGAAGAGACGGCCAAACAGATCATTGAACAGCTCAAGAAAGGGGCGAAGTTCGAGGAACTGGCCAAGCAGTCGACCGACAAGGGATCGGCCGAGCACGGCGGCGACCTCGACTGGAATGCCCCCGGCACCTTTGTTCCGGAGTTCTCGGACGCAATGGTCAAGCTGGACAAGGGCAAGTTCACCCAGGCCCCGGTCAATTCCCAGTTCGGGTATCACGTGATCCGGGTCGACGACATCCGGGATGCCAAGGCTCCGCCGCTCGACCAGGTCCGTCCGCAGATCATGCAGAAGCTCGAGCGCGAGCGCATCGACGCGGTCCAGAAGAGTCTCCGGGCCAAGGCCAAGATTCAGTAGGGCCGGTCATTGTCTGACTGCAGGACGGCCCGCCGCCGCGTCCAGCCGAAACGGCCCGCTTTGGCGGGCCGCTTTCATTCTCCCCTTGCAGCGGTTTAATGAGGGCGCTGTCAGCAATAAGTTATCTAAATATAACTTTACATAAGAATCGCGTAAGCAGATAATAAGGCTATCACGGTGTCCGTGATGGTGATTGCCTTCGGCAAGGTGGGCCATGCGGCCATCGATGATAGTCAATGTTCCTTTTTTCAAAGGATTCGCCATGACACGAAGAGCAAGTTACCCATTCGCGGCAGTTCTGGTTTCGACCCTGCTGGCCGCCTGCGGTGGCAGCGGTCCGCAGGTATCTCCCTACTCCTTTGACCTCCATGAAGCCTGGGTTGATCAAGCCACGGGAACCGCCGCCTATAGCTTTACGATGTCCGGAAAGATCGACCTTGGCGACTGTATCATCACAGTCTCTTCGGAACCTGGTAGCGGCATATTCAACGTTGGCGCTCTCTGGCCCAGCACATTCGAGACTATCAACGGCTTTCAAAAGCTCTCGGTTGCCGATATATCAATGATACTTAGCGGATGTGGCGAAACTGGAATAGTTGCGCCGTTCAACTATCGCTATACCGATTACTTCGATTCCAACTACTGGTATCTGGGGAGAATAAATCAATCGGATCCTGATTTCTTGCCCGACTGCCCGTATAACGTTGCCAGCAACCAGGCGCCACTGCCAACCGCTGCAAAGGTCGGTGACACAGGGCAATTGTTCACTTTGCAGACGTGGGACTCGCCCGACAAGAACTACAGCTGTGATCAGATGACGGTTTCCTATGCGGTAGCGGCCGATACGAAGGACTCGGTGTTGTTCAAGATCATCTACAGCGAGGCCGGGGCAACGGAGACGATGACTTTCCGGGTCACCACCTCTGGTGAGACTACGCTCGTGTCGATTCGGGATAGCGCCGACGGCCTTGCCCTTACGATGACCTTCTTCTAGGCTGCGATCGCAATCGGGTCGACTGGATGGTCGGCGACCTGCTCTATGCTAAGTTGGTGTGGAGCAGTTCTCTGTTGGCGCGCCGATCTGGCGCGCCGATCAACTGGAGGACCATCAGCGTTTCTGGACCAGCATTAGCCTTCATAGGCGGTGGAGCCACCACGCGTTCGGCGCTCGGCGAAGAACGCGCGCAGCAGCGCAACACTCTCGTCGGCCAGCAGGCCGCCCGTAACCATCGCGTGGTGATTGAGCCGCGCCTCGGCGAACAGGTCGACGACGCTGCCGCAGGCTCCGGTCTTGCTGTCGGCGGCACCGTAGACGATCCGGGCGATACGGGCGTGCATGATCGCACCCACACACATCACGCATGGTTCAAGCGTCACATAGAGGGTCGCGCCGGGCAGGCGATAGTTGCCGAGTTTCCGGCAAGCCTGCCGAATCGCGACGATCTCGGCGTGCGCGCTGGCGTCCTCGCTGCCGATCGGCCGGTTCCAGCCCTCGCCCACGATCGCGCCCTCGTGAACTATGAGCGCACCGACCGGCACTTCACCAGCGCGCGCGGCCTGCCCCGCAAGTTCAAGTGCACGGCGCATGAAGCCGGCATCGACCTCGTGCTCGGCGCTGGCGGGGATTCCCGCACTAATTCGTTTTGATAATTCCATCGACCGCGATTTCCGCAAGACCATTAAACCAGAGCGTCACTGGCGAGGCGGAATTTAACAGGCATCAATTTAACAGGCATCTCATGCTGGCGCCATCGTTTACTACAGTCAATTCCAATAGAGGTATGAGTCTGAACGATTGGTCTTGACTTGCGAATTGCATATCAAGACTGATGGGGTCTGTGGAGCTTGTGGGCAAAGGGGAGCGCGGTGGATAAGTCGCGTCATTTTGC
>JAHYJF010000468.1 GCA_019428955.1 Burkholderiaceae bacterium | reverse complement strand
GCGGGGGGTGGGCATCGCTCACTTTCATCGGGTAGGGGCCTTGCCGGATTGATTACCATATATTATACGTAGTATATTTACAGAGGGAATCGAGCGAGATGCCTACAGGACACGTTTACATTGCAACCAGCATCGATGGTTTCATCGCTCGGCTCGACGGTGGGCTAGACTGGCTAGAGAGCGCCAATTCGGCAGGAGAGGATCACGGATATCAGGCCTTCATGGACAGGATCGACGGCATCGTCATGGGTCGTGCGACATTCGATGTCGTCTTGCGCTTCGACCCGTGGCCCTACGACAGGCCCTTGCTTGTCCTGAGTAGAAAGCTCGATTCTGCAGACATTCCTTCACATGTCGCAGACTGGGTCACCATCGTTCAGTCCGTTTCCGACGCGCTTGCGGAGGGGCAGCGCAGAGGGTGGGATCGCGTCTATGTCGATGGGGGTGCCACCATCCAAGCCTTCCTCGACGCTGGAGCCATCAGCGACATGGTCATCACGCGCATCCCGGTACTTCTCGGGACTGGTCTCCCCCTCTTCGGACCCTTGTCCGACGATCTTCCCCTGCGCCATGTCGAAACCCGGTCTTTCCCCTCCGGCCTCGTGCAGTCGCGGTATGAGGTTCCCCGCTGATGGCGGCCCGACGCGGTCGCCCGCCGAAATCTGCGGTGTCGCTCACCCGTGAAACGATCGTCGCGACGGCTCTGGAGCTCGTCGAGGGGACTGCGGGTGGACTGTCCTTGCGCGGCCTCGCAGCCGTTCTGGGCGTCACGCCGATGGCACTCTATCCCCATATCGGCGACCTGGACGGGCTTCTCGAAGCCATGGCCGAACGCTGCTTCACGGAGGATGCCGCGCAGGATAAATCCAACGAGAACCCTAATCTGCGGGAGCGCCTGCTTTGGTATTGCGGCCGGGTTCTGCGATATCCGAGTCTCACATCCGCCATTGTGGCGCGGCACGGCGGGCTACCTGTGCCCCACCAGGCATGGACCGATGCTGTGACGCGCTGCGTTTCAGACCTTAACCTGCCATTGCTTTGGCGGGATATCCTTGTGGACCACCTGCACGGGTTTGCGTTGGTGACCGCAGCAAATGGTGCGGAACTGGAAGCGGCACTCGCCGTCTATGCCCAACATGTCGATCTCCTGCTTGGATGCATATCAGGCGGCACTGGAATGGCCGATCGCTAGATCCTCCCCTCCACCCAGTTCACCATTATCAAGCCCGGCACTGCATCCACCGCCCGTTCCGCATCCCGTACCAGGTCCAGCCGCTTTCGCAGCTTGACCTGCGGCACGAGGAGGAAGATCGGCACAGTCGCGACACCACGGCCGGTTTTCGAGCGCGACACCACCGCGCGACCCTTGGTGTTCAGCCGCCCTTCTGCCACCAACAAGCTCGGCCCCCTGCGGCGATAGATGAACCGCAACCGCAATCCGGTGCGCCGTTCCCATTCGCCGGGGGTGATGCGGCCGCCGCGCGTGGATTTGCCCGCCGCGGTCGTCGGGATTGCCAGCCAGAACCCGTGCTTCGAGCGGATCAGCGGCCCCGCGTCATGCGCGCCGATGATCACTGGCGCGTTTGACCAGACGAGCGCCGCCGCGTTCAGGCTGTCTCCGGATTTCGGAAAACTGGCGAGGCGGATGCTGTTGCCGAGACGGGTGCCGAGGCCCGCGCCGGTGATCTGGCTGCGCCATGCGGATTTGAGGGAAGTACCCGCTTCGCGCATGGCGGCGGACACCGCCTTTTCACCAGCTGCAATTTCCGACTGCATCAAGGCGACGAGGTCGGGGTCAAACGCGATTTTCAATCTCATAATGGGCGCAGGTCCAGCGACCAGATCAGGCGCTCTCGGTCTCGAACTGGCTCGCCTTGAATGGTGAAGCTGT
>JAHYJF010000467.1 GCA_019428955.1 Burkholderiaceae bacterium | reverse complement strand
GTAGGCGCGCAGCAGCAGCTCGGGAAAATCGGCCACCCCCTCGCGCTGGCATTGCGCGTCGTAGGCCTCGTACAGTTCCACCATGCGTATCGAGTAGTCGTCGAAGGCCTCGGCGTCGCGCGCGCGCCGCCCGGCCTCCTTGTTGCCGTTGATGAAGCGCTGCACCTTCTTCGGCTCGTACTTCTCGGTGTCGACGTTCATCGCCTTCATCAGCCGCTTGATCGCCGACAGCTGGTCCTGGCTGTCGAGGATCTGGAACGACTGCGGCAGCCCCGCCTCGCGGTAGTGCGTGCGCAGCAGGCGGTTGGCCAGACCGTGGAAAGTGCCGACCCACATGCCGCGCGTGTTGATCGGCAGCATCGCCGACACGCGCGTCATCATTTCCTTCGCCGCCTTGTTGGTGAAGGTCACCGCCAGCACCCCCAGCGGCGACACCTGGCCGGTCTGGATCAGCCACACCATGCGGGTGGTCAGCACGCGCGTCTTGCCCGAGCCGGCGCCCGCCAGGATCAGCGCGGATTCGTGCGGCAGCGTCACCGCGGCGCGCTGTTCGGGGTTGAGGTTTTCCAGCAGATGGGCAGACATACGGGGGTAAAATCGCGGTCAATCCAGCATTATAAAGGCCCCTCCATGGTGAAAATCCTGTTTTTCGGCGATCTGGTCGAAACCCTCGGCATGGCCTCCGACCAGATCGCCCTGCCACCCGACGTGACCGACGTCGAACGCCTGCTGTTCGTTCTGGCCAAGCGCGGCGAGATGTGGAAAAAAATGCTGCTCGGCAATCCCAAGCTCAACATCACCGTCAACAAGCAGTTCGCCGAGAAATCCGCGCCGATCAAGGACGGCGACGAGATTGCGCTGGTGGGGTTTTCGGTGGTTTGACCATGCGGGCGACACGCTGGCGACACGCTTTTGCATCAGGCTGTATATGTTACTAATATACGAAAATGATTGATCTTGGAAAGGTCACCGGTTTTGACTGGGACGAGGGCAACGAACGTAAAAACGAATCGCATGGCGTCACCACGGCGGAAGCAGAACAGGTGTTTTTCAATGCCCCTTTGCTCCTGCTGGAAGATGCCAGGCACAGCAAACTGGAGTTGCGCTTTCACTCCCTGGGAAGAACCGACGATAGCCGATTGCTGCATATCACGTTCACCTTGCGCCATGCCGGCGAATCCATACGCGTGATCTCGGCGCGAGACATGCACCGAAAGGAGCGAAAAGTTTATGAAGAAGCCGCTTAAAGCTGTACCCCGGTTTGCCAACGAGGCGGAAGAACGCGCCTTCTGGGAAACCCACGATTCGTCGGATTATCTCGACTGGACGCAGGCCCAGCGGGCGATCCTGCCCAATCTCAAGCCCACCACCAAAACGATCTCGCTACGATTGCCGCAACACTTGCTCGACTCGATCAAAGCAGCGGCCAACGCGCGCGACGTGCCTTACCAGTCGCTCATCAAGGTGTGGTTGCAGGAAAAGCTGCATAGCCACTGACAGGTTGTCAGAAGTGCTTTCTTTTCGGCGACCTCTCGGCATGGCGTCAGACGGAATCGCCCTGCCGCCCGACGTGACCGACGTCGAGCGCCTGCTGTTCGTGCTGTCCAGGCGTGGCGAGATGTGGAAAAGAATGCTGCTCGGCGACTCCAAGCTCAACATCACCATCAACAAGCAGTTCGCCGAAAAGTCCTCGCCGGTCAGGGGCGGCGTCTGTTCACCGGCAGATAGCGGTCATCCTTAAATGGGGGCGTCTGGTTTCTGGCGAGGGACTAAACCGCTCGCGCGGTAGGGGGCTCCGACCAGGCGCAGTGGGTAAGGATGAGATTGTGGTGCCCACGGCCTAGTTTGTGGAATGAGGCAATCCGCCTCGTTCCATGACAGGAGGCCCATCAT
>JAHYJF010000069.1 GCA_019428955.1 Burkholderiaceae bacterium | reverse complement strand
GGATCATCGTCGAGAAGGCGCGCGAGTCCGGCGCCGACATCGGCAACCTACGCCGTGCGCTGCTTGCTGCCGAGGCTCTGCCGCCGAGCCTGCGCTCGTGGTTTCACGAGCAGGGGATAGCGACCGTCCTGCAGTGGTACGGCACCGCCGATCTGGGCATGGTGGCCTACGAGTCAGAGGCTATGGAGGGGATGATCATCGACGAGGAGCTGATCCTCGAGATCGTTCGGCCGGGAACCGGCGAACCGGTCAGCGCGGGCGAGGTCGGTGAAGTCGTGGTCACCAATTTCAGTCCGGTCTACCCGATGATCCGCTTCGGCACCGGAGACCTGTCGGCGGTGCTGCCCGGCTCTTCGCCCTGCGGCCGCACCAACGTCAGGATCAAGGGCTGGATGGGGCGCGCCGACCAGACCACCAAGGTGCGCGGGATGTTCGTGCAGCCCGGACACGTCGCCGAGATCGCGCGTCGCTTCCCGCAACTGGGTCGCGCCCGGCTGGTGGTAAGCGGCGAGATGGCCAACGACCAGATGATGCTGCGGATCGAGTCGGCCAGCGCCGAAGAGGGGCTCGCGACGCGCATCGCCGAGGCCATTCGCGACGTCACCAAGCTGCGCGGCGAAGTCGAGCTGGTGGCGCCCGGCTCATTGCCCAACGACGGCAAGGTCATCGACGACGCGCGCAGCTACCAGTAGGGGGGCTCCTTGCTGCGGGATTCGTCGCGGCTCGACATAAGCCGGCTGCGCTCCATTTCCGGTACAGTGCCAGCCGATGAGCGCCGCGCCGCGGCGCCCGGCTTTCGGACCTGAGCGATGGAAATCTTCGACTACGAAAACATCCTGCTGCTGCCGCGGCGCTGTGCCGTCGCGAGCCGGCGCGAGTGCGACCCCTCGGTGGAGTTCGGGCCGCGGCGCTTCCGCATCCCGGCGGTGCCGTCCAACATGCTGACCGTGGTCGATGACCGGATCTGCGAATTCCTCGCCGCCAACGGTTACTTCTACATCCAGCACCGCTTCAATAACGACACCGTGGCCTTTGCGCGCCGGATGCGCGACCTCGGGCTGTTTGTGTCGATTTCGCTGGGGGTCAAGGAGCAGGACCACCAGGTGGTCGACGAGCTCGCCAGCACCGGGCTGGGCGCGGACTACGTGACGATCGACATTGCCCATGGGCACGCCGACACCGTCAAGAACATGATCCGCTACATCAAGGAGCGGCTCCCGCAGGCGTTCGTGATCGGCGGCAATGTCGGCACTCCCGAGGGCGTGATGGACATGGAGCGCTGGGGGGCCGACGCTACCAAGGTCGGAGTCGGACCGGGCAAGGTCTGCATCACCCGGCTCAAGACCGGGTTTGGCACCGGCGGCTGGCAGCTGGCGGCGCTCAAGTGGTGCGCCCGCGTGGCCACCCGCCCGATCGTTGCCGACGGCGGCATCCGCGAGCATGGCGACATCGCCAAGTCGGTTCGCTTCGGGGCCACCATGGTGATGATCGGCTCGCTGTTCGCGGGCCACGAGGAGTCACCCGGCAAGACCGTGGAGATCGACGGCAAGCTCTACAAGGAGTACTTTGGCTCGGCTTCGGAATTCAACAAGGGATTCCGCAGTTTCGTCGAAGGCAAGCGGATCCTCGAACCGATCAAGGGCAAGCTCGGCGATACCCTGCGCGAAATGGAAGAAGACCTGCAGAGTTCGATCTCCTACGCCGGCGGCACGACGCTGTTCGACATCCGCCGGGTCAACTACGTGATCCTCGGGCACGACAACGCCGCGGAGTACCTGATCTGACGGGAGCCGTCGCGGATGCTGTCGTCGGGTTCGCTCGCCGGTCGTCGGCGTGGCGTGCTGTCGTCAGGCGCCCGCAGTCGCGGCCCGATATCCGCTTGGTGCGGACGCCTGACCACGCGGGCTGCCGGCCTGAGTTACCCTCACGGCTGGCAAACAAACAGGGAGCGGCGACATGGCGATCGTCCCCAAAGTAAGCGACCAAGAGGCCAACCCGGAAGCGCGCGCGGTCTTCGACGACATCCGTGCGACCCGCAAGAGCGACCAGATCAACGACTTCTGGCGGGTGCTGGCCAACGACCCGCCGCAGGCCGCGGCGGTCTGGGCGCAGGCCAAGAGCGTGATGGCGCCGGGGGCGCTCGACGCGCTTACCAAGGAACTTATCTACGTGGCGGTGAGCGTCGCCAACAACTGCGAGTACTGCATCCACACCCACACCGAGTCGGCGCGCGCCAAGGGCATGAGCGAGGCCCAATACCATGAGCTGATGCGGGTGATCGCGCTCGCCGCGACCACCAACCGGATCGCGATTGGCTACCAGATCGAGCCCGACGAGCGCTTCAGGAAATAGGCTGGTTCAGCGCGGGGCTACTCGCTTGACCAGTTTCCAGCTGGCGCCCAGCGTACGGTGCCGGGATTGCAGGTTGGCTGCCAGCAGCACTCCCGAGGCTGGGTCGACCAGCAACTCGCCATCGAGGGAATAAGAACCGTAGCCGGCTCCGCTGCCGACCAGGACTACCGAGGTGAAACCCGAGACCTGCAGCCGCATGGCGGTTAGCGTCACCCCCTCGGCCGAGAAGCTGGCCGGGCCGAGCGCACGCACCTCGACTTCGGCGTATTGGTCTCGATCGCTACCGGACTCGAATCGACCGCGCCAGGTGCCGATGTCGGAATACGACGGTTTGAAGATGCCGATGAACTTGATTGCCGCAGCCTTTCCGGCGAGCCAATTGCCGGCCGCGTCGGTGGTCAGCGCGCCGTCGTTGTACTCGACTTTGCCGTTGGCAATCCGGGTGACGGTCAGGGATTGGGTGCCGGTCACCGCCTTGCTGACGCTGTCGTAATTCTGGTAGACCAGCCGGTCGCCGACGGCAAAGATGCCGGCATGGGCGCGTTCGGGCGCTGCGCTCGCGTCCGACCCGGCAGCGGTTACAGCCCCTGCCACGGTTGGCGCCGAGGACTCGGTGGTAGCCAGGCTGACGGTCTGCCCGGCCACCATCGCTGGGCACTTCTTCTGTATTGCGGCCTGCTTGACTGCGTCGTGCTCTCCCTTTAGGCGGGCGTATTCGGCTTCCTGGGTCTTGGTGCCGCCGAGCGCGAACAGCGCCGGCCAGAACAGGATGATGCCCACGCCGGTGATGGTCTTGTCGTTCTTGGCGGCCTCGTCGAGCCGTCCGCCGAGCGAGCTGACGCGGGTATAGATCCGTTGGTTTTCAGCGGCCAGCTGGTCGCAATCGAGATTCTGGTATTGAAGCGGCGAGGTGTAGGTGGCGGCGATGTCCTGCGACGAGGTGGCGCAGCCCGCCGCGGCGAAGGCAACGACGACAGCCAGTGCTACCGGCCGTTGGTAGTTCATCGCTGGTTGCCTCCCGGTCCGAAGGCCGCCCTATAGCGAGAGACGCGCGAGCTCGTCGAGCAAGCGCTGGATGTTAGTGCGGATCGCCCCCTCGTTGGCGAGCTTCAGCCTGGTCGGGGCGTAGATGGCGTCGCTGACCTTGGCGGTGAAGGGTGTCGCAAGAGATTTCTTGAACACGTCCTTGCCGGTGGCGCGCTCCGACAGGTTGTAGGCGACCGTCGCGGTCACTGTCATGTCGAAGCCGAAGTACGGCTGGTCGAGCTTCTCGAGATGGGCGGTCAGCAGGAAACGGCCCGATTGGGCATTGGGAGCCAGCATCCCGGCGGAGCGCAACGAGCCCTCGAGCGCATCCCGGAACTCGCCGCTGCCGACCTTGGAGACCCACGCCGGGTTGGTTTCGCTGCCGCCGGTGACGTCGCGGATCGCGACGTTGGCCCGCAATGCCTGCGGCACGCTCTGCACCGTGGCGATGGCCGGGAATACGGTCATCGAGTCGGTCGCGGCAGGTGCCGCGCAACCACCGGCCAGCACACTGGCCAGGACGAGCGCAGCCCCACAACAGGTTCTCTGCATGTTCATCGCCGGTCTCCCGCTGTTTGCCGAAGGGTTGCGGTGGGCGCACTTGCCGCGCCCTGAGCATATGATGGGTCGGCGGTCTGCCCTAGTCAATACTCTGGCTGTGGGGTGGCCGCCACGGCGGGACGGACTGGCTCAGACGTTGAGCAACCAGTCGCCGTCGCGGCGCAACTGCCCCTGCGCGACCAGCTCATCGATGGTGCGCATCAGTGCCGCGGCCGGATCGATCCCCAGCACCACGGCCGAAGCCGCCATGACGCTGGCGCCAGAGAGCTCGGCAATCATCGCGGCCTCGGTTTCGCGTTCGTAATCGAGCAGCCGGTACTTGACCAGCACCTTGAGCGCACTGCGGGCGTGGCGCGCCGGATCGCTGGCCATCGCCGCCAGCCTGGAGCGGGCCCGCGCGATCGCCCCGGCGGCGTCGGTGAAGGCGCTGCCGTGACCGGGGATCACGATCCGCGGCGCCAGCGCTTCGATCAGCTCGAGGACCGCGTACTCTTCGGCAAAGCCGGATTCGCCGGCCAGCTCGGGGAAGATCACCCCGAAGCCGTGCTCCCAGAGCGCGTCGGCCGAGACCAGCACGCCGAGTTCGGGGCAGTGGAAGATCAGCGACTCGGGGTCATGTCCGGGAGCGGCGTGGGCGATCCACTCGGCGTTCGCGGCGCGAAACGTCTCGCCCGCCGCGATGGTCCCAGTGGCGACAAAGCGCGCGCAGCGCTGGCCGGTGGCCTTGTAAGTGAGCGCTTCCTCATCCCAGGCGGCAACGGCTGCGGCACTGCTCTCGGGGACCATCAATTCGCAGCCGAAGGCGGCGGCGAGCGCGGCGTTGCCGCCGCAGTGGTCGGAGTGCAGGTGGGTATTGATCACGCGTGCCAGCGGCACCGGCCGGTTGCCCTGAACGTCGCGCGCTCCAGCCGTGTTGCCGTTACCCGCGAGCGCAGCCCCGACCAAACGCACGGTCTCGGTCGCGTTCTTGACGTAACCGCTGTCGATGAGCGTCGCGCCGTCGGCTTCGAGCAGCACGAGCTGATTGCATGACAGCCAGTCGCGCTGGATGAAGCGCAGCGCCCGGGGCAGGTCCTCGGTGGCGCTCAGATCTCCTCCGGCACCATCTTGATCGCCCCGCAGGGACACTCGGTGACGCAGATGCCACAACCCTTGCAGTAGTCGTAGTTGAACTGGAAGCGGTTGCCGGACCCGAGCTTGATTACCGCGTTGTCCGGACATACGCCGTAGCAGTTGTCGCATTCGAAGCAGTTGCCGCAGGACAGGCAGCGGCGAGCCTCGAACAGTGCGTTGGTCTCGTCCAGCCCCCCCTGCACCTCATCGAAGGTGCTCTGGCGCCGGATGATGTCGAGCACGGGACGCACGGTCTTGGGCGCGTCGGTGTAGTACCAGGTGTTGAGCTTCTCGAAGTTCGCCAGTTCGTGCTTGGGGCCTTCGAGCAGTTCCCCGCCGCGCAACCAGGCGTTGATGTGGCGCGCCGCCTTCTTGCCGTGCCCGATGGCGACGGTGATGTTGCGCTCGGCCGGCACCATGTCGCCGCCGGCGAAGATGCCGGGGTGGCCGGTCATCATGTTCTTGCCGACCTTGACCACGCCGCCCTCGATGTCCAGGCCTGGCACCTTGTCGAGCAGCGACAGGTCCACTTCCTGGCCGAGAGCGAGCACCAGCGAGTCGGCTTCCAGTTCCTCGATTTCGCCGGTCGGCTGCGGCTGGCCATGCGCGTCCATCTCCATCTTTTCGATCTTGATCTTGCCGCCGTCGGTGTGTTTGATGGTCGAGAGCCACTTCATCATCACGCCTTCCTCGATGGCCTCTTCCACCTCGAAATCGTGCGCCGGCATCTTGTCGCGGGTGCGGCGATAGACGATGATCGGCTCCGCCCCCAGCCGCCTGGCGGTCCGCGCCACGTCGATCGCGGTGTTGCCGCCACCGTAGACGACCACGCGCCGCCCGAGCATGGGCTGGTCCTCGCCTTCCATTGAGCGCAGCACGGCCACCGCGTCGATCACGTGCGAGGCGTCGCCGGCCGGAATGAAGGCGCGCTTGGCGATGTGGGCGCCGACCGCGAGAAAGGACGCGTCGAAGCCTCCCTCCTTCATGCTGACCATGATGTCGTCGACCTTGGTATTCAGCTTGAGCGTCACCCCGAGGTCGGTGATGCGCTTCATCTCCGCGTCGAGCACGTCGCGCGGCAGCCGGTACTTGGGAATACCGAAGCGCATCATGCCGCCCACCAGCGGGCCCGCCTCGGCGACGGTAACCTGATGGCCCAGCATGCGCAGGTGATACGCGGCCGACATTCCCGAGGGGCCGGCGCCGACCACCAGCACGTGCTTGCCGCTCGAGTCTTGCGGCGGCACGAAGGCCCAGCCCCTTTTCAGGGCCTCGTCGCCCAGAAAGCGCTCCACCGAGTTGATGCCCACCGGCAGGTCGATCTTGCCGCGATTGCACGCGCCCTCGCAGGTGTGATAGCAGGCGCGGCCCATGATAGCCGGGAAGGGGTTGTCCCGGACCAGATGCCGCCAGGCGCTCTCGTAGTCGCCCGACTCGGCGTGGAACAGCCACCCCTGGATGTCCTCGCCGGCAGGGCACTGGTGGTTGCACGGCGGCAGTCGGTCGAGGTATTCGGGCCGGTGGGTGCGCCAGGATCCGGTCTTGTTGGCCAGCGAGGAGCCGACGTCGAGCGTAATCGCGAAAGGTTTGTTCATCTCAGTTGGCCCCCTCTTCCAGCAGCCCGTACATGCGGATGTTGCGGTCCGCCATGGCCTGGATCCTGGCGATCGTCGCCACCAGGGGCTGCGCGCCGAACAGGTGGGCGTAGCGGCGCTGGAGCCTGAGGTAGTCCTCTACCGGCACGCGGCGGCGGATCTTCGAGACCCCGGTAACCTCGCCGCGCTCGGCTTCGAACACCGGAAACATGCCGGTTTCCTTGGCGAGCCGCGCCAGCTTGATGGTGTCGTGGGCGGCCGCGCCCCAGCCCAGCGGGCAGGGCACGAAAATGTGGATGTAGCGCGCGCCGCGCAGCGACATCGCCTTGGTGACTTTGTCCTCGAGGTCGTGCAGGTCGGCCACGGTCGCCGTGGCGACGTAGGGAATTTCGTGCGCCATGGCGATGCGCGGCACGTTCTTGCCCTGGCCAAAGACGTTGCCCGGCTCGGGGCCGACTGGCATCGTGGTGGCGGTGCGGGCCGCCGGCGGTGTCGCCGAGGAGCGCTGCACGCCGGTGTTCATGTACGCCTCGTTGTCGTAGCAGATGTAGAGCACGTCGTCGTTGCGCTCGAACATCCCCGACAGGCACCCGAAGCCGATGTCGGTGGTGCCGCCATCACCGCCCTGCGCGATGACGCGCACGTTGTTGCGGCCCTTGACCCGCATCGCAGCGGCGATCCCGGTCGCGACGGCCGCGGCGTTGCCAAAGAGAGAGTGGATCCACGGAATTTGCCACGAGGTCTCGGGGTAGGGCGTGGAGAACACCTCCAGGCAGCCGGTGGCGTTGGCGGCGATCAGCTGGTTGTCGCAGGCGCGCATCGCCGCGTCGATCGCGTAGCGCGCGCCGAGCGCCTCGCCGCAGCCCTGGCAGGCGCGGTGCCCGGAATTCAGCGAGTTGACCCGTTGCATGTCGGACTGCACCGCGCGCTGCTCGGGGGCGAGCAGGCGGTTGCCGACCGTGAACGTGCCGGTCTGGTAGAACTTGACTTGTTGGTCCATGGCTCAGCTCTCTCCGATCAGCGGTTCTGCGGTGCGCCCGCGCCGAGCTCGCGCAGGATGCCCTCGGCGATTGGCCCGGTGCGCCGTTGCTGGCGTTCGCGCTCGAGAACCCGGTTGACGATGCCCATGTCCAGATCGAGGAAGTGCACCGGCTCGAGCTGTTCGTGCGTGGCCTGGCGCAAGACCCGGTGCAGGCTGTCCCGGGTGATCGGCCGGCCACCCAGGCCCGCAACCACGGTGTAGACCTTGATCGCCAGCCCGTCGGTTGCCATGCGCACGTTGGTGGCGACGATGCCGCCGATGCCGACCGCGAGGCTCTTCTCGAGCACCACGATGCGCCGCGCGTTCCTGGCCGCCTCGCGGATGGCCGCCAGCGGGAAGGGGCGAAACGAGGTGATCCCGAGCACGCCGATCTTGAGCCCGTCGGCGCGCATTTCGTCGACGGTATCCTTGATCGTGCCGAGCACCGAGCCGAGCGCGATCACCACGGTTTCGGCATCGTCCATGCTGTAGGGGCGCACCAGGCCGCCCGACTGGCGGCCGAAGGCGGTCTCGAACTCGGCGGCGATCCGCGGGATCAGTTCGAGCGCCTGAAGCTGTTTGGCGTGGGCGAGATAGCGTACCTCCGAGAATGCCTCCGGCCCGACCATCGCGCCGATCGAGACCGGGTCTTCGGGGTCGAGCGACTGGCGCGGTACGTAGGGCGGCAGGAAGGCGTCGACCTGTTCCTGGGTGGGCATATCGACCCGCTCAAAGGCGTGGGTGAGGATGAAGCCGTCCATGCAGACCATCACCGGCAGCGACAGATCCTCGGCCAGCTTGAACGCCTGGATGTGAAGGTCGAGCGCCTCCTGGTTGGTTTCGGCGAAGATCTGGATCCAGCCGCTGTCGCGCTGGCTCATCGAATCGGTGTGATCGTTCCAGATGTTGATCGGCGCGCCGATCGCCCGGTTGGCGACGGTCATCACGATCGGCAGGCCGAGCCCGGAGGCGTTGTAGACGGCTTCCGCCATGAACAGCAGACCCTGGCTGGCGGTGGCGGTGTAGGTGCGCGCTCCTGCCGCCGACGAGCCGATCGCGACCGACATCGCGGCGAACTCGGACTCGACGTTGATGAACTCGCAATTCTCGACCGCGCCCGACTTCACCATCTCGCCGAGCCCCTCGACGATGTGGGTCTGGGGCGAGATCGGGTAGGCGCAGATTACTTCGGGGCGGCACAGCGCCACGGCCTCGGCCACGGCATGGGAGCCTTCGCACTGTTTAAGCATGATTCGCTTCCTTGTCCTTGATGGCGTTCTTCACGAGCTGGTAAGCCTCGGTGGCCGCCGCGATGTTCCCCGCTGCGACCTTGCCGCCGAACTTCTCGTTGATCGCGGTGATCACCGATTCGAGCGAGATCAGCCCCGAGGCAGCTGCAAAGCCGCCGAGCAGCGGGACGTTGGGGACCGCGCGCCCGACGTGCTTGAGCGACAGTTCGGTCGCCGGCAGGCTCACCAGGCGGTTGGGGCGCATGCCCTTGACGAACTCGCCCAGCCCGAGTTCCGCGAAACTCTTGTTGGTGTTGATCAGGATGTAGCCATCGGGCCGGTGCAGGCCCGAGAGCACGTCGACCTGGAGCAGCAGAGTCGGATCCTGGATGATTACCGCATGAGGCTCGATGATCGGCTCGCGCAAGCGGATCTCGCGGTCGTCGATGCGACAGAACGCAACGACCGGCGCGCCGGTGCGTTCCGAACCGAAACTGGGGAAAGCCTGCGCGTGGCGGCCTTCCAGGAAAGCGGCCATCGAGAGCATCTCTGCCCCGGTGACCACGCCCTGGCCCCCGCGTCCGTGGATGCGGATCTGGAACATGTCTCCTCCATCTTCAAGGTTGGAGAGCGGCCGAATCCGGGTTGGACCGGAGGGCACTTTTCAGGCTGCTCCTGGGCCGCTTGAGAGCTCAATTGTAGTCGTGGGTCCTTTCCTAGCGGCAGATGTCGGGTACTGCCGCGGCCGCCGGGCGGGGCGTCTGCCGCGGCTAGGACCGCGCCTTCGAGGTATAGAAGGCGACGATCTCCTCGAAGGCCGCGGTGATCTCGGGTGTGCCGGACTGGATGACCTTGAAGGGCGGTCGGCCGGTGTTGAGCATCAGCCGGGTCGACAATGGCAGGCGCAGGATCCGGGCGCTGCGGATCTCGCCCCAGCCGTAGGATTTGGCCATGATCCAGTCCTGGTGCACGCCACGCGCGTCAATGGTGGTGCGGCCCATCACGATGTACCAGCAGGCGAAGACCATCACCAGGCCGGCACTGATCACCATGAAGAGCAGCGCGCCCGCGACCCCGTCGCCCCTGCCGGCGACACTGGCCCCGTAAGCCAGCGTCGCGAGCGCGATCGTCACCGCCAGGACCCTGGTAAGCGGCCGGTAGGCGTGGCCACGGATCGGCTGGGCGAAGCGCTGCTCCGGGGCGATCATCACGGCGCCGGGCGCTTGGCGGCGATGGCGTTGCCGGCTCGCGAGTTGCTCTTGCGCCCGAGGTAGCCCGAAATCCACTGTCCGGCATCGACCAGGCGATCCAGCTCCAGGCCGGTCTCGATCCCCAGGCCGTGGAGCAGGTAGACGACGTCCTCGGTGGCGACGTTGCCGGTGGCGCCCTTGGCGAAGGGGCAGCCGCCGAGTCCCGCGATCGAGGTGTCGAAGCGGGTGACGCCGACTTCGAGGCTGGCCAGCACGTTGGCTACGGCCTGGCCGTAGGTGTCGTGGAAGTGCCCCGAGAACAGCTCGAGCGGACCCTCGCGGCCGGCGGCTTCGAAGACCTCGCGCACGCGGGCGGCGGTGCCAACGCCAATGGTGTCGGCGATGCCGATTTCGTCGCAGCCCAGGTCCTGCATCTGGCGCACCACCGCGATGACGTCGGCCACCGGCACCTCGCCCTGATAGGGGCAGCCGAAGGCCACCGAGATCGCCGCGCGCACCAGTACGCCGCGCTCCTTGGCGAGCCGGGCGACGGGACGGAAGCGTTCGATGCTCTCGGCGATCGAGCAGTTGATGTTGCGCTGCGAAAATGCTTCGCTGGCGGCGCCGAAGATCACGATCTCGTCGGCGCCGGCCTCGAGCGCGCCTTCGAGGCCCCGAATATTGGGGGTCAGCACCGAAATGCGAGCGCTCGCCCGGCGCGTGATCCGCGCCATCACGTCGGCGGCGTCGGCCATCTGCGGCACCCATTTGGGAGATACGAAGGAGGTGGCCTCGAGATTGGTAACGCCGGCGGCGAGCAGGCGTTCGCAGAGCTCGACCTTGACCTCGGTCGGGATCATCTGGGCCTCGTTCTGCAACCCGTCGCGCGGGCCGACTTCGGTGATCGAGACCCGGTGGGGAAATTTGTTGGTCGACAACGTCGTCTCCTTGCTGCTTGGTTCTCGTTCAAGAGCGCCGCCGCCGGCGGGTTCAGTAGCCCCGCGAGCGATCGACGAGGCCGGAAACCGGCTCTCCGAGCTCCAGTTTGCTGATCTTGGCAGCGACCTGCCGGGCCGATTCGGCAACCAGGGTGATCGCGGCGACATGCGGGGTGATCCGCACTCGCGGGTGGTCCCAGAAGCGGTGGCCGCCGGGCAGGGGTTCCTGGCCAAAGACGTCGAGCGTTGCCCCGGCGAGCCGGCCGCTGTCGAGTGCTGCCAACAGGTCGTCCTCGATGATCAGTGCGCCGCGGGCGACGTTCACCAGGTGCGCGCCAGCGGGCAACTGCGCGAGGAAGTCGCGCCCGACCAGGGCGGTGGTGGCGGCGGTCAGGGGCAACATCAGGATCAGCACCCGGCAGCCGGCCAGGAACCGGGGCAGTTCGGCATCGCCGCTGAAGCAGGCGATGCCGGCTATTTCCCTGGGACTGCGGGAGTAACCGCGCACCGGGTAGCCCAGGCCGGAGAGCGCGCCCGCCACGGCGGCGCCGAGCACCCCCAGGCCCATCACTCCGACCCCGAACCCGGTCCGCGGTGGCGGCTCGAGTTCGCGCCAGACATGTTGGCGCTGCTGCTGTTCGTAACGCTCGCGCTGGTGGTAGATGCGGATCACCTCGTAGATGCAGTACTCGGCCATCTGCCGGGCCATGCCGGCATCCTCGAGGCGGATCAGCGGCAGGTCGGCGGGGTAGCCGGGTTCGCCGAGTACGTGGTCGACGCCGGCGCCGGAGCTGAAGAACGCCTTGATGCCGCTCACCGCCGTGAACAGCGCCGCGCCCGGGTGCCAGCCGATCGCGTAGTCGGCCTGCCCCGGGGGGTCCCCTGGCTGCCATGCGAATACCGTGGCGCCCGGCAGCAGGGTGGTCATTTCCGCGCACCAGAGCTCCCGATTGGCGGCCTTGGGGTGGGAGATCACGATCCTCATCTTCAGGACCTCGGCGCTGCCGCTCGAATCGGCGCGCTCATGCCGTGCCCATCTCGATCAGGCGCGTTCCCTCGATCACCTGGTCGCCGACGGCGTAGAGGATCTGGCGGATCTCGCCGTCGTGCGGCGCCGCGATGGTGTGCTCCATCTTCATCGCCTCCATGATGACCAGCGGCTGGCCGGCGGTCACCCGATCGCCCGCCGCCACCAGCAGCGCGATCACCTTGCCGGGCATCGGCGCCGTCAGGCGTCCGGGATCGGCGGCCTCGTCGCCGGCGTGGGCCAACGGCGGGGCGTAGCCGATTGCCTGCGGACCGTCGGGCAGGAACAGGTCGATCGTTTCGCCGTCGATCACGCAACCGACCTCGAGCACTTCGTCGCCACAGCGGCAACGCAGGCGGCGGGTGAGCGGGTCGAGCCCCACGTCGGCCAGGCAGATGGTGGCGCCGTCGAGCCGCACCAGGTAGCCGTCGCGGTGGTAGTCGACTTCCACCGCGTAGTGGCCGGCGGAATCGTTGAACGGCAGCAGCCGCGCCAGCACGCTGGCGCTGCGCCAGCCACTCGGCGCCGAGAACGGGTCGGACCAGTCTGATTGCTGGTACAGCGCCGGGTCTCCCGCCGAACCCGAAGCCGGCAGCGGGGCACGCCGGGCGGCGTTGGCCTCATTGGCCAGCACCGCCGCGGCGGCGATCGCCAGCGTGCGCAGCGGCGCGGCCACTGGCTCTGGCAGCAGGTCGGCGCGTTCGCGTTCGATCAGCCCGGTGTCGAGCCGGCCGGCGCCAAAGGAGTCGTTACGCATCAGCCGGGCGAGGAATTCGATGTTGGTGCCCGGCCCGCCGACTTCGTAGCTGGCCAGCGCCTGCTTCATGCGCGCGATCGCCTGCTGCCGGTCTGCTCCCCAGACGATCAGCTTGGCGATCATAGGGTCATAGAAGGGTGTGATGTCGTCGTTCTCACGAACCCCGCTGTCGATGCGCACCGCGTCAGGAAGCACGGCCCGACTGCCGCCCGGCCAGGCCGGGCTGCCCTGGCCGGCGAAGCTGCTGGCCGGGGGCGTGCGCAGGTGGCCGAGGTGGCCGATCGAGGGCAGGAAATTCTTCAGCGGCGTCTCGGCGTAGATGCGCGCCTCGATGGCGTGGCCGTGGATCGCGAGCCGCTCCTGCGTGACCGGGAGCGCCTCGCCGGCGGCCACCCGCAGTTGCCACTCGACCAGGTCGTAGCCGGTAATCATTTCGGTCACCGGGTGCTCGACCTGGAGCCGGGTGTTCATCTCCATGAAATGGAAGTTGCCGGCCTGGTCGGCGATGAACTCGACCGTCCCGGCGCCGACATAGCCGACCGCGCGAGCCGCGGTCACCGCGGCCTCGCCCATCGCCTGACGCCTTGGGGCGGTCATCCCCGGGGCGGGCGCCTCCTCGATCACCTTCTGATGGCGGCGCTGCACCGAGCAGTCGCGCTCGAACAGGTAGACGCAGCCGCCGTGGCTGTCGGCGAAGACCTGGATCTCGATGTGGCGCGGCTCGAGCACGTAGCGCTCGATCAGCACCTGATCGTCGCCGAAGGAATTCCGGGCCTCGCGCCGGCACGACTGCAGCGCGGCGGCGAAGTCGCCCTCGGTCGTGACGATGCGCATGCCCTTGCCGCCGCCGCCGGCGCTGGCCTTGATCAGCACCGGGTAGCCGATCGCATCGGCCTGCTCCTTGAGATAGTCGGCGTCCTGCTCGGCGCCGTGGTAAACGGGGACCAGCGGGACCCCGGCCCGGCCCAACAGGTACTTGGCCGCC
>JAHYJF010000466.1 GCA_019428955.1 Burkholderiaceae bacterium | reverse complement strand
AGGTCGGGCGGCGCGACGACCCGATCCGGACCCAGGATGACCTGTTGTTATCGCAGTTCACCGCAACGGTGCTGAAGATCCTCAACGGTATGGTCGAGGCGTTCTTTATCGATACCCGCGAGTTCAGCGCGCAAGGCGCCAAACCCGACGGCGCGCAGTTTCTTGACCAGTTTGGCACTCGCCGCCCGCGGGCTCTGGTCGTCGACGACAGCCCAACTGTGCGGCGCCAGCTGACCGTGGCACTTCACCAGATGGGGGTCGATTGCGACGCGATGGCGTCCGGGCGTGAAGCGCTCGCGGCGCTCGTTGAACGGGGCTACGAAGTGGCGTTGATCGACGTGATGATGCCAGGGCTGGATGGCTTCGCCCTGACTCGTGAAATCAGGCGTGACCGGGCGATGCGCGAGGTGCCGGTGGTAATCCTGACCTCGCGTTCCTCAACCTTTGATCTGGCGCGGGGGGCTCTTGCCGGTTGCAGTAGCTATCTCGTCAAGCCGGTGTCGCTGCGTTCCCTGCGTGCCACGGTGGCCCGCCAGATCCGCCGGGTGGTGGCGCGTCGGCGGGCTCGCGGCCAGGCCCCGTATCCCGCCGACAACGAGGTCGGGCTCAGCCCTTGACGCGGTTGCGATACTCGGCGGTGCGGGTATCAATCTCGATCTTGTCCCCGATGTTCACGAACGCCGGCACCGGAATTTCGAACCCGGTGGGCTTGATCCGCGCCGGCTTCATGACCTTGCCCGAGGTATCGCCCTTTACCGCGGGCTCGGTGTACTCGACCTCGCGGACCACCGAATTCGGCATCTCGACCGAAATCGCGCGGCCATCGTAGAAGGTGACTGCGCAGGGCATCCCTTCCTCGATGTAGCTGAGTGCATCGCCCATCGAGTCGCTTTCCACTTCGTACTGGTTGTACTCGGCGTCCATGAAGACGTAGAGCGGATCGGCGAAGTACGAGTAGGTCACGTCCTTCTTGTCGAGGATCAGAACGTCGAATTTCTCGTCGGCGCGATAGACCGTCTCGGAATTCGAGGTGCTCAACAAGCTCTTGAATTTCATCTTGACGACGGAGGCGTTGCGGCCACCCTTCGTGTACTCGGCACGCTGGACGACCATCGGATCCTTGCCGATCATCACCACATTGCCCACGCGCAATTCCTGTGCGGTCTTCATCTTTATTCCCGTGTTGCGTAACCAAACATATTCGGCTAAATACAACCGATCATTATATCTTTGTTTGGATGAATTCGTAAAGCTTATTCGCCAGGTCAGGGCGCCGCGCCAGGTCCAGCCGCCATGACGAATACAGCGGGGCGAGCCGCTGCAGTTCGGCAAGGAACTGCGCCACGGTGCCGGCCAGCGGCCGGGCCCCGCTCCAGGCCAGCATCATCGCCCGAATCAACGCCGCCGCCTCTCCCGCCCGGCCGCTTGCTGCCGGAATCCCGTTTGCGGGCTCACCAGCCGGTTCGGTGGCGGCGAGCATGCGCGTGAGGAAGGCTTCGAGCTTCACGAGGTGGGTGTCGTCCGACTGGGGATATGGTTGCCACACGAATGGCCGCTCGGCCCAGTGGGCGCGAACCCAGGAGTCCTCGCCCCGCACGAAGTTCAGGTCGCAGCTCCAGAGCAGCCGATCGTAGCCGGCCTGGTCGAGGAAAGCGTGGCGAGCGATCGTCAGCGCGCCAACTCGCGCGCGTTGCCCCGACGGGAGTCCGTGGCCGAGGAATTCACTGATGGCCGCCTCGGCGACGCCGCCAGGCAGGAGCAGGTGCACCTGGCGGTGCGCATCGCCGGCCAGCGCGGCGAGCAGTTCGCCGATCGGGGCCTCGGGGTAGCAGAACAGCGAGATTCTCAGGGCCTCGGGCGGCGAATCCAGTCCGTGCGCGGCGAGCCAGGTCCCGGCCTCGGAACGCAGGAAACG
>JAHYJF010000068.1 GCA_019428955.1 Burkholderiaceae bacterium | reverse complement strand
GCAAAATGACGCGACTTATCCACCGCGCTCCCCTTTGCCCACAAGCTCCACAGACCCCATCAGTCTTGATATGCAATTCGCAAGTCAAGACCAATCGTTCAGACTCATACCTCTATTGGAATTGACTTACCCTGGGACTGGGACTGGGACAGCCACTCGCGATAACGCGCTGGCGGCCTGCTCCCCGGCGGCGGCATAGACGCGGATGCACTCGTTCATCGTGTTGCGGTGCAAACCCAGTACCGGGGCTATGCCGCCGCTTGCATCGCGCTGGTAGCCGCCGGCCAGGTTCCAAACGAGCGGGATATTCGCCCCCTCACACGCCGCAAAGACGTCGGCGTCACGCCGGCGCATCTGCTCGGTGCCGAGGTAGCCGCCGAGGGGATCGTCCACGTGTGAATCTGCGCCCGCCTGGTACAGCAGGAGGTCGACGGCGGCGAACTTCTCGACGACCATCTCCCGTCCATGCTCAAGCATCCGCTGGCGTGCGTTGCGATTTCCGCCCGTGGAGATATGGCGGACCCACGACAGGTCGAGCCGGAAGATAATGTCGTCCGTGCCATCGCCGTAGTGCTGGTCCATGTCGAGAATGCCGACCGCGTCCACGAGTCCGAGCGCCTTGAGTTCCAGCGCGGTGGCGACCAGCCCGTTGAAGGTGCAGAAACCGCCGCCATCGTGATAGCCGGCGTGGTGGAAACCGATCGTGGGCGAGCAGGCCACCCGAGCCCGCCCCTCCATGACGTGCATGCCGAGGGCGAGTAGCCCTGCGCCGTGGCGACCGACTGGGCGGGGTTGTAGAAGACAGGAATAGGCATGCGGTTCTCCTCGTGGGAGATTGGTGTCGCTTCAATTCCTTCCGAAGAAGAAAAGGTAGTCGTCGATGTCGAGCTCCATGTGTGCCGTGGCATTTGCCTGCAGCGCCTGGATCCAGCCGTCGTAGTCGCGACGAAGCGCAGTGTGATGACGCAGTTTCTGCATGCACTCCGCAAGGTTTTCCTGCAGGTCGTTGCGCACCATCACCCTCGTGCCGCGATCCCAATCCTGTGCCTTCGGGTTCGTGTGGGCGAGCACCATGCGTTCGTCGACCTCGATCCCCTCGGAGCGGATCGTCGCCATCACCTCGTGGCGTTTCTCCGACCACCATGCGTGCCGCTCATCGTGGTACGTGAACTTCGCGAGTGCGGCCTCGGCGAGGCGAGCTGCGGGATAGGTGAACTTCCATTCGCTTCTAAGCATTTGACGTACTCCTCGGTGTGATTCAATTGAGCATGACAGGACCAGAGCTCACGGCGTGAGCCTGGCTCGGGAGGATCAGGCGCAGTACGCTCCCCAGAACAGGGCATCGTTGTCGATCGCCCACTCTGCAAGCGACGCGTCGGGCAGCGGGTCTGCGATGACCAACCAATTACCCCGGCGCGACACCTCGGCCAGGTTTTTCGACAGGGCGGCGACGCAGGGACTTCGTGCTGCTGCCGCTGTGAACCCTTCGGCGCTGAAGATGTGGATAAGACCCGCCGGCGGCACCCCACCTTCCCTCGGGTCGTGGGGCTTGTCATGCTGCGCGTAGTAGCTGCACAGGTAGTCCGACTTGCGCTCGCGGGCCGCCATCAGGTGCCCCAGGATCGCGTAGTGGGCTGGCAGCGCCAGGATCGCCCACGGCGGATCGGGGCGCCCGAAGGTGCGCGGTGTCCAACCCATGGCGAACAGGTGCGCCGAGACCTGGTACCGCTGAGTGATCGCGTTGAGGACCTCGATGTCTTCGTCCAGGAATTCGAGCGACACCGAGGATTCCGGTGTCCGACCCGGACCGGTCAATACTTCTTCGACTGCGAATCCGCAAATAATTTGTGGCATGGCTTTCTCTCCGTTCGTTGCCAAATCGGTCGGCGTCGTTCGCCGCCCTCACACGTGCGCACGTATGCGTACATATTCAGCATGGCCGGAAGGGATTGGCCTTTGTCAAGGGGGGGGTGGAGAGCACTCTGTCTGCCGACACTCGGACCAATGCGTAACCACGCTTGGCGGGCGCAGACGCGGCGGCGCCGCTTACGGCCACCAGAAAGAATGAGAGACCGGCCGACGCGAATCGGCTACTCTTTTGTTCGATGTGCGCGGCGGCGATCAACGCAGCTAACGGACGGAATCTAGCGAAGGCAAGCACTCGTGGCGAAAGAAGACATGGAATGCCGGGGAATCATCCACAAGGCACTGGCCATCGTCCGCCCGCAGTTCCGATTGCGTGTCGCCGACGGTATCCACGGCCTCCCCCACTGGAGCCGGGTTTGGATGCATGGGCGCCGGCTCGCGCGGCATCTCGACGTCAACCCACAGGTGCTCGCGTGGTTCGCGTTCCTGCACGACAGCCAGCGCCACAACGATCGCCGCGACCCCGCGCACGGGTTGCGTGCCGCCGACTTCGCGATCCGTTTGCGCTTCGATGGGTACATACCCGAACTGAGCCACCGCGAGTTCGAACACCTCTGCGAGGCGATGCGCCTGCATAGCGACGGGCACACGGTCGGCGAATCAGCGATCGTGGCCTGCTGGGATGCGGATCGGTTGGATCTGGCGCGGGCAGGGATTCGACCCAGGGCCGAGAGACTTTGCACTGAACCCGCGCGCCACCCGGAAGTGATCGCGCGGGCGGTGAGGATTTCGGTGGGGACGCGCCGAGGCCGCGGAAGGCGCACGCCAGGATCGACGACCCTCGGTTAGACGAAGGATGATGGGGAGGCAGTTGATGCCCTTCTACGTGTACGTAATTCGCTTGCGGAATGCAGTGCTTGACGAGCGACGTTTCGCCCGCGAGAACCCCAATCACGTCGCGCACAAGCCCTGCGTCTACGTGGGATCGCCGGCACTTGCGCCGGAACGGCGGTACCAGAAGCACATCTCGAAATCAACGAGCAGAAGTTCTTGTGCCAAAGCGGCCTCGCAAGGACGGGATGATCCTCGGAATACTTCCGCATAAATGCAGCCGACGCACTATGGCCGCTGACGGACGCGCAGATCTTTTCGACAGGCGGCGCAATGTCGCGGAACGGGTCTCACCCAAAAGTGTTGGGTGCTTGTCCTGGGATGCTGGGCGCCACAGGATGTTCGAGTGTCCGAACCTCTTCCTGGGCAATTGACCTATTTCTAAGGATTACAGGATGCTCGGCGCCGCATTAGCTGCCACCCCGATGGTCATCGCCATTCGCAGCCTCTACGGCGTCACGCAGGATTTGAACCACTACGTAAACGGCCTGATCACCGACATGAAAGGATCGGATACGCTGGACGATGCCACCGTCGTCGCCTTGCGCAAGAGCCCGGTCCCAGCACGACAACCAGCGCTCGCTGCCCTGCGCCGCATGCTCGAGTTCTATGGCCTTCAACTGGGTGAAGGCGACAGCGATCAACCGGTGATCAATCGGGGCTGCACTGGCCGGAGCGCTGCCAGCTCTGGGTCAGGACATGCAACCACAACTACCTGAGGCTGACGCGCATTCTCACCAGCTTGCGGCTGCTGGGGCTGGCGCCCTATTCACGCGCGCTCTTTGTCTGCCTGGCGTCCATCTACAAGGAGCACGCCGCGCGCACCGGGGCGCGCACTTTCGCGTTCTGGGAGCAGTCGCAGTCCTGAAACCCTTGCCTCGTCGGTTCTGCCGCCGAAAGCTAGCGCTCAAGATGGTTTGAAAGGGCCAAGCGCATCACCTGCACTTCTTCACATTGGCGGCACCTGCGGACGAATGCACGACACCGTTGCCCGCTGACGTCATCGTTCCAGCTGCTCAAGCTGGCGACGGGATTATTCCCTTCCTGGTGAAATGGGGACCCGCCAAGTGGGACGGACTCCTGTGCCACACGCTAGGAGTAGAGTCGGTCACTATCAGCCACGTCATGCCACTAACCGCCGACGGCATTCCGGCAATTAATAGTACCCTTCAAGCTGGTACTTCTTGAGTGGAGCGAGGCGGTCGCACTGCGGCCGCGCTAATCCGGGTGAATTGATGAGCCGGGCAGTTTCAACGGCGATTGAGCCGGCGTGACCGCTTGACCCGGGCCGCGTCACGATGCCCGGGTCAGGATCCTGATCGAGCGACGAACACAACCACGATGGATGGACGGAAATGGCACGACGACTGGTGATCATTGGTGGCGACGCTGCAGGGATGACCGCGGCTGCTCAGGCGCGACGGATGGTATCCGCCGACGAGCTCGAGATCCTGGCCTTCGAGCGCGGGTCTCGCACGTCTTACGCTGCCTGCGGTCTCCCCTATCTGATTGGCGGACTCGTCGAGGCCCCGGCCGATCTTGTGGCCCGCACCCCGGAAGAGCATCGGGCCAAGGGCATCGATGTTCGGATTCGGCACGAGGTCACCGCCATCGACACCCAGACCGCCACTGTGACCGTGCGCAATCTCGACACGGGCCAAGAGTCGGTCACCCATTACGACGAGCTTCTGATCGCCACGGGCGCATCGGGCATTACGCCGCCATGGCCGGGCATCGACGCTGAAGGTGTCCTGCAGCTGCGAACGCTCGCCGATGCAGCCAAAGTGGAACAAGCGCTTGCCGCGGGAACACGGCACGCCGTGGTGGTTGGCGCTGGCTACATCGGACTGGAGGTCGCCGAGAATCTGCTTGCACGCGGTCTGGCCGTGTCCGTGATTGAAAAGCTCGACGCGCCCATGGGTGCTGTGCTCGATGCCGACATGGCCGTCGCTGTCACAGACGCGATGCGCTCCGCCGGCATCGACCTGCGACTGGGCACCTCGGTCACCGGCTTCACGGTGAGCGACGGACGGGTGACCGCCGTCGAGACCGAGGCCGGGCCGGTCAAGGCCAACCTGGTGGTCATCGGCCTGGGTGTGCGCGCCAACTCGGAGCTGGCCCGCGCCGCAGGTATCGCCGTGGGAGAGAGTGGCGGCATCATCGTCGACGACCACCTGCGTACTGGCGCGCCGCATGTGTGGGCCGCCGGCGACTGCGTGGAGTCCCGCCACCGGATTACCGGGCGTGGTGTCGTGCTGGCCCTGGGCACACATGCCAACAAGCAGGGCCGCTGCGCCGGCACCAACATCGCCGGCGGTGAGGCCACATTCGGCGGTGTGCTGGGCACGGCGATCACCAAGTTCAAGCATCTGGAGATTGCCCGCACCGGGCTGACCGAGCGCGAGGCTGCTGCCGCCGGGCTCGACGCCTTCGCGGAAATCACCGAAGCGTCGAGCCGGGCGGGGTATTACCCGGGCGCCCAATCGATGCGCGTCAAGGTCGTGGCTGAGCGTCAGACGGGTCGATTGCTCGGCGCACAGATCGTCGGCGGTGAAGATGCTGGCAAGCGCATCGATGTACTGGCCACGGCGCTGTGGAATGGCATGACTGTGCACGAGATGAGCGGGATGGACCTGTCGTACGCTCCGCCGTTCTCGCCAGTCTGGGATCCGGTGCTGCTGGCTGCAGGCAAGGCTGCGTCGAAGCTCTGAGCCGGCGGTCTGGAAGGCGAAATCAGGAACGGCGCACCTTTGAGACAGGGGCCTCCACTCCCGTTCGGACCTCAAGCCCGCCTACCCCACCTCTCCTGCGCGGCAAACGCCTCGACCAGCCGGCGTTCCAGCGCCACGCTCGACCAGACCGCCCGCTTACCGATCCTCACGGGCAACGGGAAGCAGCCTTCAGCGACCATCTTCTCGAGCCCGCGCGCCGAAATGCCGAGCTCGCGGCACACCTCGTCCCTCGTCTTCAGTTCCATGCGTTTTCTCCATGAAGTGGTTGGAGCCGCATATGGAAGATGTGTTTATCGGCAGGCGTGCCCCGAGTGCGGACACCCATGGCGACGACAGCCGTCACCCCCTGACGGCCACCCCCCCGTTTGCTTTCATTGTTATCTGGTAAAAAAAAGGTTATTTTCCAAGCTTGTCGATCCGACGGATACGCACCATTGATGCTGAAGTGCGACATCTACAGCGGCGAGAAGTCAATCCAGTGGTGGTTTTCTCGAGCTGCCGAAATGGCCAAGGAATTGGGGAAGTACAGGGGGTGAAACGCACCCGCCGGATCTCAATCTGAAGTGAGCCTCAAGCCAGAAGAGCTCACGGACATGAAGGACTGGATTGTCGATTTCTGAACGGCGGACACGGTATTCGGGCATAGGTTTTCCGAAGATCGTGCTCGCCCTCGGCTACGAACGACTACCAACCAAGGGGAGATCTCAGCATGCGGTTATCACCATTCATGAAGTTCCGCATTCCGGCAGTTGCAGCGGTTGCAGTGACCGCTGCCGCGACGTTCGCATTTTCTGCAGCGGCTTCCGCGCAGGAGAAAATCACCTGGCGCCTGCAGTCACATTGGCCGAGCGCGAGCAGTTCGTTCAAGGACAGCCTCGGGCGCCTGCAAAGAGAGTTGGGCGCTTGCACAAAAGGACAGATGGTCCTCGAATTGCACGAGGCCGGCGCGCTGTTTCCGGCCAAGGAGATATTCCCGGCCGTCAAGCGCGGTGTCATCCAGATGGGAACGATCTCGCCGGCCTACCTGCCCGAAACAGTGTCGACGGCCGGCATCGCCTCGGGCCTGCCGTTTGCATTCCGCAATGTCTGGGAGGCGTCCTACTTCCACAAGCATCTGGGCTTCGAACAATTGATCCGCGACGAGGTCGCGGCGCAGGGTGTCTACTACTCCACCGACAAGATCTACCCGACCGAGATGGTGGTCAAGTCTCCGATCAACTCGATGGCTGACTTCCGCAAGCTGAAGATCCGCTCCTCCGGCGCGCTGCAGCGCTTCCTGACGGCCTCGGGCGCAGCCGCTTCATACCTGCCCGGCCCCGAGATCTATCCGGCGCTGTCGACCGGCGTGATCAACGGCGTGCATTGGGGCGCCGCGCAGGGTGCGAACAGCATGGGACTGTACGAGGCCGCGAAGTACCACGTGAAACCGGCGCTCAACATTGCCGGCACCGATGCCTTCATCATCAACCAGAAGGAACTCGACAAACTGCCGCCAGAGATCCGCAAGTGCATGATCGACACGCTGGATGATCAATTCTGGATGCGCACCAACGAGTACCTGTATCTGGAGCAGATTACCCTGGCCAAAGCCATCAAGGAAAAGGGCGTGAAGATCAACGATCTGCCGCAGGATGTCCTTGACCACCTGACCAAGGTGGCCGTCACGCAGTGGGACGAGGAAGGCAAGAAGGGTCCGGGCGCGGAGAAGGCGCTCGCGATGGTCAAGAAATTCCTGACTGAACTCGGCTACATCAAATAGGCCTCTGCTATCCGGCCCGGCCACGCGCCGGGCCGACCCCGTCTGCACTTCGTGCGGCGTTTTGTTGCGTCCACTATTGAGGTCTTCCAAGATGCGCGCACTGTTTGCCGCCATGCGCGGGATCACGCGGTTCAACGATTGGCTGGGCAGGTCGGTGGCTCTGCTGCTGCTGGGAATTTTCGCGCTGCTGATTGCCGAGGTCTATTTCCGCTATGTGGCCGGCGCGCCGAAGGTTTGGACCGGCGAACTGACGCAGTTGCTGTTCGGCCTTTACGCAGTGCTCTCCGGCGGCTATATCATGTCGCACGGCGGACACGTCAACGTCGATATCTTGCATGCGCGCCTGCCGCGGGACGCACGCGCCGTTGTCGATATCTTCACCTCGTTTCTGTTCCTCGTATTTACCGGCGCACTGGTGTATTTCGGCAGCGCGATGGCCTGGGAGTCGATATCTTTCTGGGAACATTCCCAGTCGGCCTGGGATCCGCCGATCTGGCCGGTGAAACTGGCAATCCCAGTTGGCGCGACACTGCTGATGCTGCAGGGCATAGTCAAACTGCTGCGCGACGTCATGGTGGTGTTCGGGATCAAGGTGCCGGAATCGCCGCCCAGCGTCGGTGACACGGTGGAGCCCGGGAAATGAGCGTCGGCCTGCTTACGCTGCTGTTCTTCGGTTCGCTGCTTTTATTCCTCGCTCTCGGCCTGCCGCTGGCGTTCGTGCTCGGTGGCGTCTCGGTGATCTTTCTGTATTTCACCTGGGGGCTGGAGTCGTTCTATATGGTCGCCTCGCAGATGTGGGGCAGCATGAACAGCTTCACCCTGGTGGCGATACCGCTGTTTGTGCTGATGGCGATGCTGCTGGAGAAGACCGGGGTGGCGCAGGCACTGTACCGGATGATGCACCTGTGGTGGGGCGGTGTGCGCGGCGGGCTGGCGATCGGCACGGTGGCGATCTGCACGATTTTCGCGGCGATGGTGGGGATCAGCGGCGCCGCCGTGGTCACCATGGGAACGATCGCGCTGCCGGCGATGCTCGAACGCGGCTACAACAAGCAGATGGCGATCGGGTGCATCAGCGCGGGAGGCGGGTTGGGCATCCTGATTCCGCCCAGCGTGCTGATGATCCTGTATTCGCTGATAACCGGTGTCTCGGTCGGCAAGCTGTTTGCTGCGGGCGTGGTACCCGGAATCATGCTGGCGGCGATGATTTGCGCCTACATCTTCATCCGCTGCTGGCTGCAGCCGGAGATGGGTCCGGCGTTGCCACTTGCGGAACGCGGCACCTGGCCGGAGAAGTTTGCCGCGCTGCGTGCCGTGCTGCTGCCGCTGCTGATCGTGGCGATGGTGCTGGGCTCCATCCTTTTCGGTCTGGCGACGCCGACCGAGGCGGCGGCGGTGGGGGTGCTGGGCGCCATGATCTCGGCCCTGATACAACGCAAGTTGAGCTGGGCGCTGATGCGCGACTCATGCCTGCGCACCTTCCGGCTGTCCGGCATGATCATGTGGATCCTGTTCGGCGCGCACGCGTTCAGTGCGGCCTACCAGTCGATGGGCGCGCAATCCCTGATCAAGGGGATGATGACCGGTATCCCGGGCGGCCCCTGGGGAACCATAGTCTTCATCGAGTTCGTGTTGCTGCTGCTCGGCATGGTGCTCGATCCGGTCGGCATCATGCTGATCACGCTGCCGGTGTTTTTGCCCATCATCACCGCGCTCGGATTCGACCCGATCTGGTTTGGCATCCTGTTCATCATCAACATGGAAATCGGCTATCAGACGCCGCCTTTCGGCTTCAACCTGTTCTATCTGAAGGGGATAGTGCCGGCGAGCATCACCATGGGCGACATATACCAGTCGGTGACGCCCTATACGCTGATCATGGTCCTGGGCCTCATCCTGATCATGCTGTTCCCCGCGCTCGCCACCTGGCTGCCGTCGCTGGTGCTGTAAGGCGGCGGGTGGCGGCGACGATCAGCGCGTTCATTTTCATGTCTATTCCTCAGGGTTGAGCGAGACAGTCATTCACCACGTATTGCCGGCTACGGTATTCGGCCGGAAGTCACTGCCCGCGGTAAAATTCATGGCGACGCTTCAGCGCCGCGCTCGTCGCGTTGCACATGATTGCCTTGCGCTTAGCCCCCGTTTCCCTGGCGATTCGACCGACGCGCGTCGTGGCCATCCTGCTGGCTACCGCGTTGCATCTTCTCGTTACTACCGCGAGCGCCATGATCATCGGCGAAGGCAAATCGCCCCGCGGCCAGTGACAGTGCCACGAGGACGGAAACAACAGTTTTGCTGTTCATGGCGGAGCCCATTCGGTTGGCAAATCAAGATCTGCGGCGCACGAGACTGTCACGCGGCCCATTAACTGAAAGTGAGATTACGCGAGCTTGCCAGCCGATTCTTTGACTTGGCAAACATAGCAAGCCAAAGGTGGCGGCCGCGCCTACGGCGCTGCAAGCGTGACCGGAGCCGTGTTTCCGGTGATCATAGGGCTCGGCTTCTGCCACTTGCTCAACGACCTGATGCAGTCGCTTATTCCGGCGCTGTATCCGATGCTCAAGGCGCAGTTCCACCTGAATTTCACCCAGGTCGGCTTGATCACTGACACACAGCTACCCTTTGCTGCTGATCTCGGCCAGCCTGGTTGGCATCGCCTCGGCGGTGTTCCACCCCGGGGCGTCGCGCGTCGCGCGCATGGCTTCGGGGGGGTGCTTCGGATTCGCGCAGTCGATGTGCCAGGTCGGCGGCAACCTCGGCGGAGCGATCGGCCCGCTGATGGCCGCGCTCATCGTCCTGCCGCGCGGCCAGGGCGCAATCGCCGTGGGAACGCTGATCGGCGGGCAACTCACCGACCGGATCGGCCGGCTGCCCATGATCTGGATCTCGATCGTCGGGGCACTGCCGTTTACGCTGGCGCTGCCCTACGCGAACCTGTTCTGGAGCGGAGTGCTCACCGTCATCATCGGCCTGCTCACCTGGTTCCTGTCTAACCTGGAACCGCCACGCGCTGCGCGCCCAGCGCAGGCGTGATGACCTTTTCACCGGTTATCTGGTTCCGTTGCTGCCAACGGCACCGGCTTTGATCGCGTAAGCTTAACGACCCGCTTCCCGTGAGTCGTACCAATTGATGGAGCGCAAGAGTCAGCAATGAGCCACCCTTCCACCATCAGCGAAATGCAGGCGCGCTACGGCCCGCGTTACCGCTGGATGTTGTTGGCCTCGGTCATGATCGGGACGATGGCCACGATCATGTCGTCGACCATCGTCAACGTGGCCATCCCCGACATGAGCCAGCATTTCACGCTCGGCCAGGACCGGGCGCAATGGGTCACGTCCGGGTTCATGGTGGCCATGGCGTCGTCCATGCTGACCACCCCGTGGCTGCTCATGCGCTACGGTTACCGCCGCACCTATGTCGGCAGCATGGTCCTGCTGCTGGTGGGCGGCATCAGCGGCGGATTCTCCACCAGTTTCGGCCTGATGCTGGCGGCGCGGGTGGCCGAAGGACTGGCGGCCGGCATCGTCCAGCCGATTCCCGCCATCATCATCATGCGAGCCTTTGAGCCGCACGAGCAAGGGAGCGCGAGCGGCCTGTTCGGCATGGGCGTCGTGCTGGCGCCGGCCATCGGCCCCAGCATCGGCGGCGTGCTGGTCGACTTGTTCGGGTGGCGCTCGATCTTCTTCATGGTGGTGCCCTTCTGCCTGAGCGCACTGTGGCTGGCCTATCGCTATGTCCCGACCACCGCTCCCGGTGGTGTTGCGGCAAACCGCGCTGGTGCGAGCCTGGACTGGCGCGGTCTGTTGCTCGTTTGCTCGGGCACCCTGTGCCTTCTCAACGGCATGGTGACGCTGCAGAGCGGCGCGACGGGCCCGGCAGCTCTGCTGCTGGGCGCCGCCATCCTGGCGCTGGCGTCCTTTGTTCAATGGCAGCGACGCATGACGGGCAGTGGCCGACAGGCGCTGATGAATCTCGCGCTGTTCGGCTATCGCCAGTTCGCGCTGGGGACGATTGTTTCCTTCATCTACGGAACCGCGCTATTTGGCTCCACCTATCTGTTGCCGGTCTATATGCAGCGCGGCCTGGACTTGTCGGCATCCTTTGTCGGCAGCATCCTGTTGCCCGCGGGCTTTGTGCTGGCCGTCACCATCGCCATGGTGGGTCGACTCGCCAACCGTCAACCGACACGCCGCCTGGTCAGCATCGGCCTGGCGCTGTTGACCTTGTCATTTCTGCTGATGAGCACGGTTGACCTCGGCACTACCACTTGGGCACTGGTGGCCTGGGCCATTCTGGGGCGGATCGGCCTGGGCTTCATCTTGCCCTCGCTCAACATCGGCTCTCTGCGCAGCCTGGAAAAAGACCTGCTCTCGCAGGGTTCCAGCACGATCAATTTCATTCGGATGCTCGGCGGCGCGATCGGCGTCAGCCTGTGCGGAATCGTCCTGGAATGGCGCCTGGCCGCACACGGCACCTCCTTGTCTGCGACCACCAGCAGCCCGGCCCGGCTCGACGCTTTCAACGAATCCTTCATGATGCTCGCGGCACTTTGTGCGCTTGCGCTGTTTGCCGCGTGGCAACTGCGCGAAACTCCGGGATCGGTCCGGCAAACAAGCTTTTGACGCTTAACAGCCAAGGCGCAGCCTGGGCCCTCTGGGCCCGGGAGCCCAGCCAAGGATTACTATTGCGCGAGGATCCACTCGGCCAGGTTCTTGACCGCTTTGGCGTCCTTGGTGGCGATGCCCTCATGGTCGTCCGAACCTGCGGTGAGGCGCTTGATCAGCGCCGCCTCGGCATCAGGCCCGGCCTTGTACTTGGCCGCGGTCACCTTGAACGACGAACCCTTCTTGGATTTGACCGCGTCATGGCACTTGACGCATTTCTCGGCCTTGAGCAAGGCCTCAGCCGCAGGTGCGTCTACTGCGGCACTCGCCGGGCCAGGCGAACTTTGCGCCGCCCTATCGACTTGCTTCTCGAGCAACGGCGCTCCCGCTGAGCGAAATCGCCCTAGTTATCCCCCGCAGGTCGCATCCCGAAGTCCTGCGGGAAATCGTCCACTGCAATGACCTCGCGCGTGAGCCGGGCCGCCAGTTCGAGTGTCTCCAGTTCCGGCTCGGGCAAGGCGGCCCGCACGCGGGCAGCGGCGGCGATCGTCGCCCATCCGCCGCTGGCGAGCGCGCGCTTTTGGGGGTCGGCGCGCAGTTGGTCGCGGATGCCCTCCGCGGCCACAACCGCGGCCAGTGCCGCTTCGAGCTTGCCGACCACGTCCTCCTCGCCAGCGGGCACATAGATGCCGGTGGTGAGGCGATCGCGGGCCGCGCCCGGGGCGATGAGGATGCGGGCCACTTCGTGGCCCATCTGATCGCTCGGCGCCGTCAGCGTCAGGCCCTTGGGGAAGACGAGCAGGCGCAACAGCCGCGGGATCACCTTGCCCGGGAAATTTGCCAGCACCCCGTTCAAGGCAACCTGGATCTTGAAGAAGGCGCCGTAGAGCGCAAATTCCAGCAACGGCAGGTCTTCTGCCAATCGCCCCTGGTCCTCGAAGCGCTTGAGCGCGGCTGAGCACAGGTAGAGCTCGCTGAGCACGTCGCCGAGGCGCGCCGAGAGTTTCTCGCGGCGCTTGAGTTCACCGCCGAGCACCAGCATCGCGGCATCGGTGAGCAGCGCCAGAGCGGTGCTGAAGCGGGTGAGCTGCTCGTAGTAGCGCTTGGTCTCGCGCCCGGCCGGAGCTTTCACCGGCAGTCCGCCGGTGATTCCGAGCGCCAGCGCGCGCGTCACGTTGGCCGCGAAGAAGCGCACGTGGCCCCAGAGCGCCAGGTCGAAGGCGCGGGCGCCGCGCTCGCGGTCAGCGTCGTTGGCGGCGTTGATTTCGGCGAGCACATAGGGGTGGCAGCGAATAGCGCCCTGGCCGAAGATGATCAGGCAGCGGGTCAGGATGTTGGCCCCCTCGACTGTGATCGCGATCGGCACGAGCTGGTAGGCCCGCCCGAGGTAGTTGTTCGGTCCCAGGCAGATGCCCTTGCCCCCGTGCACGTCCATGGCGTCGTTGATCACCGTGCGCATGCCCTCGGTGAGGTGATACTTGACGATGGCCGACGGCACCGAGGGCTTCTCGCCCAGGTCGACCGCGCCGGCGGTCATCACCCGCGCGGCGTCCATCAGGTAGGTGGAGCCACCGATGCGCGCGAGCGCCTCCTCGACACCCTCGAAGCGTCCGATCGCCACGTTGAACTGTGTGCGCACCCGAGCATAGGCACCGGTCGTGCGCGCCGAGAGCTTGGCCGCGGCCACCGACTGCGCGGGCAGCGAGATCGAGCGGCCGGCGGCAAGCGACTCCATCAGCATCCGCCAGCCCTGGCCGATGCGCTCGCGCCCGCCGATCACCTGCTCGATCGGGATGAAAACATCCTTGCCCCAGTTCGGGCCATTCTGGAAGGCCGCATTGAGCGGGAAATGGCGCCGACCGATGCTCACCCCCGGGGTGTCGGTCGGAATCAGCGCGAGGGTGATGCCGAGATCCTCCTCGTCACCGAGCAGATGTTCCGGGTCGCGCACCTGGAAGGCCAGCCCCAGCAACGTCGCCACCGGACCGAGCGTGATGTAGCGCTTGTCCCAGTTGACCCGCATGCCGAGCACGTCGTCACGCCCCCCGAACGAGCCGC
>JAHYJF010000465.1 GCA_019428955.1 Burkholderiaceae bacterium | reverse complement strand
GTGAGCATCAAGCCAGGTGGCGAAGCTCTCGTCGAGCGCTTCGGCGATCAGCGAGCGCGGCACCAGGGCGCGAGCGTCTGACTTGAAGCGCATGCCGCGCAACCAGGCTTCGCCGGTCAGATAGCTGGCCGGCAAGCGCTCGCTGCAGCGGCGCTCGATCAATTGCAGAGCCGAGGAGATTTCGGCTGCCGTGAGGCGCGCGTCCCAGAAGGGCTCAAGCCGCTCGGGCGGGAGGTGCAGGGACCACAGCACCAGATAGACGGCTTCATCGAAGGCCGCGGCGCTGCCATGGCCGAACGACAGCTCGGCGGCCTCGAAGCGCGTGGTGGCATAGCGCACCAGGTCGCGAACCGTGCAAAGTACCGCTCGCCCTTCGTCGCCGCTGGGCATGACCCTCTGGTGCAAGGAACTCATGGGGCGAGCAGGGTCCGCAGGGTACGGGCGTAGATGTTCTTGAGCGGAGCCAGGAAGCTCAGCTCGACGTGCTCGTTGACCTTATGGATGGTGTCGTTGGGCGGTCCGAACTCGACCACTTCAGGGCAGATCGCGGCGATGAACCGGCCGTCCGAGGTGCCGCCCGTCGTCGAGAGTTCCGCCGCCACCCCGGTTTCCTCGCGAATCGCGCCGGTCAGCGCGGCGCAGAGCCGTCCGGGCACGGTCAGGAAGGGCAATCCACCCACCGTCCAGGCGATCTCATACGACAGGCCGTGGCGCTCGAGGATCATCTCCACTCGTTGCTGCAATTCCTCGGCATTGGTGGCGGTCGAAAAACGGAAGTTGAAGTCGACCAGCGCCTGGCCGGGGATGACATTGGTTGCGCCGGTGCCGGCGTGGAAATTGGACACCTGCCAGGTGGTGGGCGGGAAGAATTCATTGCCCTCGTCCCAGCTGGTCGCGGCTAGTTCCGCCAGCGCCGGCGCCAGGTCGTGGACCGGATTGCGGGCGAGATGGGGATAGGCGACATGGCCTTGCAGGCCGATCACCCGCAGTCGCCCCGACAACGACCCGCGCCGCCCGTTCTTGATGGTATCGCCGAGCGTATGAACCGAGGTGGGCTCGCCGACTATGCAGTAGTCGATGCGTTCGCCGCGCTGGCGCAACAGCTCGACCACCTTGACGGTGCCATCGGTGGCCGGACCTTCCTCGTCAGAGGTGATCAGCAGTCCGATGCTGCCGGTCGGCTCGCCGCCGCGGGCCTGCCATTCGGCCGACAGTTCTTCAACCGCCACCACAAAAGCCGCCAGCGACGACTTCATGTCGGATGCGCCGCGCCCATAGAGGCGGCCGTTGTGCTCGGTAGCCGCGAAGGGGTCGGACAGCCATTCCGCGACCGGGCCGGTGGGCACCACGTCGGTATGTCCCGCGAAGAGCACCGTCGGAGCGTCAGTCTTCGTGCCCCGGCGCAGAGCCCAGAGATTGGTGACGCCCGCACTGATGATGGTCTCGCACTCGAAACCCAGCGGCGCGAGGCGCGCGCGCAGCAGTTCCTGACAGCCAGCGTCTTCGGGGGTCAGCGAACGGCGCCCGATCAGCTCGGTGGTCAGTTCGATTACGGCCTGGCTCATGTCAGCTGCAACTCCTCGGGGCGAGCGCAAGCGCGGCTTGCCGCCGCACTCCCGCCGAACTGGCTCATGTCAGATGTTGAGCAGGAAATCCGAGAAATCGGGCGACGATGGGTCGCGCCGCTCACCGTTACCCGCGGGCGAGGTCGTCGGCGCGGGGGGTAGGTCACTTCTGGACTGTTCAACCGGCCTCATTGTACTGTCGGTTGAGTCCTCCCGGATCATCGCTGCGAACGACGCGCTGTCGCTCGCATGGCCGGCCGTCTGGCCGACTGGCTGGGAATCGGCATTTTCCATCAGCCACAGCAGGTTGGTCGGCGAGTCGGAGTTCAGCAGCGCCTCGTCGCGCGTTATGCGCCGAGATCGGAA
>JAHYJF010000464.1 GCA_019428955.1 Burkholderiaceae bacterium | reverse complement strand
CCGAAGCCGGCGAGGATGCCGGGAAAGAGTTTCTGGCCTTCACCCTGGGCAAGGAAGAGTACGGCATCGACATCCTGCGGGTGCAGGAGATTCGCGGCTACGAGCCGGTCACCCGGATTGCCAATGCGCCCGATTTCATCAAGGGCGTGGTCAACCTGCGCGGCACCATCATTCCGATCGTCGACATGCGCATCAAGCTGAACCTGGGCGAGCCGAGCTACGACGAGTTCACCGTGGTCATTATTCTGAATATTGGCGGCCGGATTGTCGGCATGGTGGTGGACAGCGTGTCCGATGTCACCACATTGTCGGCGGACCAGGTGAGGCCGGCGCCGGAAATGGGCAGCAGTTTCGATACCGATTACCTGATCGGCCTCGGCGCCTTGAACGAGCGCATGCTGATTTTGGTGGATATCGACAAGTTGATGACCAGTCCCGACATGGGTTTGCTCGAAATGATCGCTGCCTGAAACCGGCCTGAACGCATTCACGACAATGATACAAGGCAGTAATCGAGGGAATTGAAATGTTTGGAAACCTGAGCATCAAGGCGCGTCTGATTTTCATTCTGGCCTTCCTGGCGGCGCTGCTGCTGGTGGTCGGCATCATCGGCCTCAGCGGCATGAGCAAGACCGAAGCGGAGCTGAAGACCGTTTACGAGGACCGTACCGTGCCGCTCGCCCAGTTGGGGAGTATCGAGGCTCTGACGCTGAATAACCGGATTGCCATCGCGGCTCCCCTGGCCGAGCCGACCCCGGAAGTCATCGCCCAGCAGACCGCACAAGTCGAGGCCAACATCGCGGAAAGCAGCAAGCTATGGGATGCCTTCATGGCGACCACCTTCACGCCGGAGGAGAAAGTTCTGGCGGAGAAATTCGCCGTGGATCACAAGGCATTTGTCGACGAGGGCTTGATCCCCACGGTCGCCGCCTGGCGCGCAGACGATAATGATCTTGACTCGGTGAAGGCGATCATTGCAGACAAAATTCCCCCCCTCTATCAACCCGTTGCGGAAGGCATCCGCGCGCTCATCAAGCTGCAACTGGATGTCGCCAAGCACGAGTTCGAGCTGGCACATGCCCGCAGTGTTAACAGCCGCAACCTGACCATTGCTGCAATCGTCATTGGCCTGGGCTTGGCGGCCTGGCTCAGCTTTATTTTGATTCGCGCCATCACCGGCCCGTTAAACGCTGCCGTGACGCTGGCACGCGGCGTGGCTGCGGGCGATCTGACGCAGCGCATCGAGGTCAGCTCGACGAATGAAATCGGCCAGTTGATGCAGGCGCTGAAGGACATGAATGACAGCCTGGTTCGGGTGGTTGGTCAGGTGCGCGGCGGTGTCGACACCATTGTCACCGCGTCGAGCGAGATTGCCGCCGGCAACCTCGATCTGTCGTCCCGCACGGAGGAGCAGGCGTCCAGCCTGGAAGAGACCGCGAGCTCGATGGAAGAACTGACCAGCACCGTCAAGCAGAACGCCGAGAACGCACGCCAGGCCAACCAGCTGGTGGTGTCCACTGCCGACGTCGCGGTCAGGGGCGGCAATGTCGTCGGCCAGGTGGTCGATACCATGACCTCGATCAAGGACAGCTCGCGCAAGATTGCCGACATCATCGGCGTCATCGACGGCATTGCCTTCCAGACCAACATCCTGGCCTTGAACGCCGCAGTGGAAGCTGCACGAGCCGGCGAGCAGGGCCGCGGTTTTGCGGTCGTTGCCTCCGAGGTGCGCAACCTGGCGCAGCGCAGCGCGGGTGCAGCCAAGGAGATCAAGGCCCTGATCGAGGATTCGGTCGGCAAGGTAGACGCGGGCGGCAAGCTGGTCGACGAAGCCGGCAAGACCATGGACGAGATCGTCAGCTCGGTCAAACGCGTCACCGACATCATGAGCGAGATCGCCGCGGCAAGTCAGGAACAGAGTTCCGGCATCGAGCAGG
>JAHYJF010000067.1 GCA_019428955.1 Burkholderiaceae bacterium | reverse complement strand
AGGTCGGCGGCGGGCAGCACCGAAACACCGGGCAGAAACGTTCGGGCCAAGTCCGGCCTGAACAAGTCCATCCTCGATCAGGGCTGGTTCGAGTTCCGCCGCCAGCTGTATTACAAGTTGGCGTGGAGCGGTGGTTATCTCTTCGCCGTGGCGCCGGAGAACACGAGTCGGAAGTGTCCATGCTGCGGCGATGTGTCAGCGGACAACCGCCGCACGCAGGAGCGGTTCGCGTGTATCGAATGCGGCTTCGCGGAACACGCCGATCTGGTCGGTGCGATCAATGTGTTAAGGGCGGGACACGCCCGGTTAGCCCGTGAAGTGAGCGGTGATGTAATGCCGCCAGCAGCGGGAACCCACCGAAGCGACTCAGGGGCGGCTCAATGCCGCGTCTGAGCGCCGCAGGAATCTCCCGCCTTCAGGCGGGGGAGGATGTCAAAGGAGATCGCGTCCCATGGACCAGACACCCGCGAACCTACTCGACAAACAGAGCGCTCATGCTCCCGGGACCAATGATCCCGCCGCCGCGCTCGAGGGTTTTCTCGAGGAACGGCGCTCGTCGCTGATCTACGCGCAGTTGTGCCACATCGAAACCGAGCCGCGGCTGGCGCGGATGTTCGAGCAACTCGGCGCCGCGGCCGAGGAGCAGGCGACGTTCTGGGAGCAGCGCTTGCGCGAACTGGGCGCCGCGGTTCCGGAGAAAGTCACGATCGGCCGGCGGGCCGGGATCGTGCTCTGGCTCGCGCGCCGGATGGGCGTCGGCGCGGTTCGCGGCCTGTTGACGGTGCTCAAGGTGCGTGGCCTGGTGGTCTATTCCACCTTGGCGTCGAGCGGCCACGCTCCGGTGACCCACGTCAGCCAGATCGGGGCACGTCACAAGGTGGGCGGCGGCAACCTGCGCGCCGCGGTCTTCGGGGTCAATGACGGATTGGTCTCGAATGCCAGCCTGATCTTCGGGATGGCCGGCGCGGCGGTCAGTTCCGAAACCCTGTTGCTGGTGGGGGTGGCGGGGCTGCTCGCGGGCGCATTCTCGATGGCCGCCGGCGAATACGTCTCGGTGCGCTCGCAGCGCGAGGTGTTCGAATACCAGATCGGCCTGGAGCGCGCCGAGCTCGAGGAATATCCGCAGGCCGAGGCGCAGGAACTAGCCATCATCTATGAGGCCAAGGGAGTTCCGCCGGCCGAGGCGCGTCGCCTGGCCGACACCCTGATCGCCGACCCCGAGCGCGCCCTCGACACCCTGGCGCGCGAGGAACTCGGACTGAACCCCGACGAGCTTGGCTCGCCCTGGGGAGCGTCACTGGCGTCGTTTGTCGCCTTCGCCGTTGGCGCCTCGATCCCGCTGGTGCCATTCCTGGTGATGGAGCGTAGCGGGGGCTTCGGCGCCGCCGTTGTCAGTGCTGGCGTGGCGCTGTTTGCGGTCGGCGCGCTGCTGTCGCTGTTCACCGGGCGCAGCGCCTGGTGGTCGGGCGCGCGGATGTTGGCGATCGGCGCGGCCGCCGGCATCGCAACCTACGCTATTGGCAGCCTGTTTGGCGAGACCGGAATATGATGGACGGGCACTCGAACCCGAGGCAATGCAGTCAACAGGAGTGAACGGATGATGGGCGGCTATGGTGTGATGGGGCAGGGCGGATGGTTCCTGGGCATGGTGTTCATGGTCCTGATGTGGCTGCTGGTGGCGGGCGGCGTCGTAGCGTTGTTCAAGTATCTGTTCACGACTTCCGGTAGCGCCAGGGGCGGGGGGCGCTCGAGCGCGCTGGAAGTGCTTGGCGAGCGCTATGCGCGGGGCGAGATCGACAAGGCCGAGTTCGAGGCGAAGCGCAAGGACCTCAAGGATCTCTAGCCAGATCTTTGGCATTCCCGGTGACTTCGCGTTGCCATTCTTCAAGGTCATCGAGGAGTCCGGCATCCTGCCGCTGCGCACCCTGAGCCACGATCCCGGGGTGGGGTTCGCAGTTCGCGGTCTTTCGCGAGATCACCTGCTACCAGGCCCAGCTCGACGATCCGCAACGCGCGCCCGCCGACATCGCGCGGGTGCTGGCGAGCTGCAAGCGCGAGTCGCGCCCGGTCTATATCGAACTCCCGCGCGACATGGTCACGGTTCCCTGCGGCGAAGTGCCGCCTCTGGCCAGTGAACCCGATGACCTGCCGGCATTGTCGGCCTGTGTCGACGAGACCCTCGAGCGGCTGGCCGCGGCAAGTTCCCCGGTGCTGCTGGTCGGGGTCGAGGTGCGCCGCTTCGGTCTCGAGAAGGAGGTCGGTGAGCTGGCGCTAAAACTCGGGCTTCCGGTGGTCACCACTCTGATGGGCCGCGGGTTGATGTTCGATACCGCGACGCCGCCGACGGTTCGGTCGCGATGGGCTACCACACCTGAGCCGGAGTGCGGCTGCGCGCCTATGTCGAGGCATTGCTCGCCCGGGTCGCTGATCGTACCGCTGTCAAGCCGATGGCCAGACCTGAACCAGTGGTGTTCCGGCGTGGGCTGGTAGCGCACGACAGCCTGATTACCCCGGGCGCAATCGCGACCGGGATCAACGACCTGATGGCGCGCCACGGCAAGTTTCCGCTGGCCTGCGACATCGGCGACTGCCTGTTCACGGCCTTTGACATCGAGCAGACCAAGCTGGTGGCGCCGGGCTACTACGCGACGATGGGCTTTGGTGTTCCGGCCGGACTCGGGCTGCAGGAAGCGAGCGGCGAGCGCCCGATCATCCTGGTCGGTGACGGCGCTTTCCAGATGACCGGCTGGGAACTGGGCAACTGCGAGCGCTACGGCTGGGATCCGATCGTGGTGGTGCTGAACAACTGCAGCTGGGAAATGCTGCGCACCTTCCAGCCGGAATCCAAGTTCAACGATCTCGACGACTGGCACTTTGCCGCTGCAGCCAGCGCGCTCGGCGGGGTCGGCATGCGCGTGCGCACCTACCGCGAGCTCGCGGCAGCGCTCGAAGCCGCCGCGACCCAACGCGGCAAGTTCGTGCTCATCGAGGCGATGCTGGCGCGCGGCGCGCTCTCGCCCACGCTGGAGCGCTTTGTCAGCGGCGTGCGTCGCCTCAACCAGCCGCCGGCCTGATCATGGGATCCGCGGCGGCGTGACGTGCTATCGTGCCCCGTTTTGCGCCACGCTTCGGGGAACAGGCATGCCGGCAACAGCAGCAAGTAGATCGACCATAACCGCGCTGGTCACCGGCGCCTCGTCCGGAATCGGCGCAGCGCTCGCCGCCTTGATGGCCGCCGATGGAATCAACCTGGTGATCACTGCGCGCCGTGGCCCGGAGACAGAGGCCATGGCCGCAGATTGGCGTCAGCGCCACGGTGTCGACGTGAGCGTTATTCCGCTCGATCTGGCCCGTCCCGGGGCCGCGCGGGAGTTGGTGGTGGAAATCGACCAACGCGGCCTGGCGATCGATTACCTGGTCAACAACGCCGGATTCGGCACCTACGGGCATTTCGCCGTTACCTCGGTCACCGAGACCGAGGAATTGCTGCGCCTCAATGTCGAGTCCCTGACGATCCTCACGCGGCTGTTGCTGCCGGGCATCATCGCGCGCCGCGGCAAGATCATGAACGTCGCTTCGACGGCGGCCTTCCAGCCCGGGCCGCACATGGCCGTCTACTACGCCTCCAAGGCCTACGTGCTGCATTTTTCGGAGGCGCTGGCTTATGAGTTGGGCGACTCCGGCGTGAGCGTGACGAGCTTTTGCCCGGGCGCCACCAAATCGGGTTTCCAGCAGCGTGCCCGGATGCAGAAGGCGGCGATGCTTAACATGGTCAAGATGCCGAGCTCCGAGGAGGTCGCGCGTGCCGCCTGGCAGGCGATGCGCGCCGGCCAGGGCGTGGTGGTGCCGGGACTGCTCAACTGGCTGTTGTCGCGCAGCGTGCGCTTCGCGCCGCGGCGGCTGGTTACCTGGGGTTCGGCTCTGGTAACGGGGCCGGGCGGAAAGTGATTAATTCGAGCCGGGCTTGCGCTCGGGTGGGATCTCTCAATCGATCGACACGCTTTATCTATGGCGCGATATTGATCAATTGCGCCAATTGTATGGCGCGTATTTTGATAAATTGCGCCAATAACTGTAGTTTTATGGCGCGAAGGGACAATTACGCGCCAAAAGGGGTGCTATATGCCAAAAAAAACTCCCCCAGGACTTGAACGCCCGGATCGAAGTTGAGATCGCCCGATATCCAGATGGAGTCGGTATCGATGATCTCCATGCCGTCCTTGCCAAGATCGTCAGCCGCCGCACGCTGCAGCGCCGCTTGGGAGAACTGGTCAAACAGAAGAAAATCGCCACCATAGGCAAGGGGCGCGGCCTGCGCTACCGGCCGCCCATAGTCATCGAAGCCAGTATCACCGAGCAAATTCACCTTACGCATGAGGAGGGCGCAGAAGCTTACGTCCCCGTCTCTCCGACCGGACAGGAAGTCCTCAATTACGTCCGCCAACCCATCCAGCGCCGCAAGCCCGTGGGCTATGACCGTCAATTCCTGGAAAGCTATCGTCCCAACGAAACGACCTGCCTTCAACGGAAATTAGCCAACACCTGCACAACATCGGGCGGTCCCCCAACCGAGAGCGTCCAGCGGGCACCCATGCTCGCGATATTCTGGGACGCCTGCTCATTGACCTGTCGTGGGCATCGAGCCGGCTCGAAGGCAACACCTACACCCGCTTTGACACGCAAAACCTGATCGAGTTTGGCCAAGCCCCAGAAGGCAAAGACCGGCGCGATACGCAGATGATCCTGAACCACAAGGTCGCCATCGAGTTGCTGGTGGAAGAGGCCGAGGACATTGGCTTCAACACCTTCAAGTTTTTAACCTGCACGCGCTGTTGTCAGAAAACCTGCTCGCCGACCCGAGCGAGAGCGGGCGGCTGCGCCAGCGGATAGTCGATGTAAGTGGCACGGTCTTTCACCCCCTCGGTATACCGCAGCAGATCGACGCCTATTTCCGCATGATCCTGGACAAGGCAGCCGCGATTGAAGACCCGTTCGAGCAAGCCTTTTTCATCATGATCCACGTCCCCTACCTGCAACCGTTGGTGGACGTGAACAAGCGGGTGTCCCGGTTGGGTGCCAACATCTCGCTCATTAAGCGCAACCTCTGCCCGCTGTCTTTCATCGATGTTTCCGACCAGGCCTATGTGGAAGTCACCTTGGGCGTCTACGAGCTCCAGCAGGTGGATCTCCTGCGAGACGTGTTTGTGTGGGCTTACGAGCGCTCCTGTCAGCGCTACATGGCCATTCGAGGAACTGTCGTCGAGCCCGATCCCGTGCGTCTGCGCTACCGCGAAGCACTGATTAACGTGGTGGCCGAGATCGTGCGCGGCCAACAGCGTCCAGGCGAAATGTCAGTGCGCGCCGCGGCGGCAAATCTGGTGCCGCGTGAGAATCTAGAGAAAATCACCGAACTGGCTCTTGCCGACCTGCGCAACCTGCACGAAGGCAACGTCAGCCGCTACCGGCTGCGGTTGTCCGAGTACCGTGCATGGCAGCCGATGCAACAGGCTGGAACGCCATGAAATCCATTCAGAATCCGCCGGTCGCCGTGCCCCACTGGTAGGCGTCGACAAAGATCAGGGCGAGTCCGGCGACCAACACCAGCGGGCGCAGCCAGTTGCTGGGCAGAAGGTGGATCAGTCCCACCGAGATCAGCCAGAGGCCGCCCCCGACCTTGAGGGTCGCAAGAAGCGCCAGCCAGGGGCTGGTGGCGAGCTTCAACATCCAGGGATTGGCGATGAAGCCCAGCGGCAGGATGAACAGTCCGACGCCGAGGGTCATGGCGTGCCCCGCTACCGGCAGCCAGGGGGTGCGGGCAATGCCGGCGGCGATGAAGACGTTGCCGCACACCGGTGGCGTGATGGTGCATAGCAACGCGTACCAGAAGACGAACAGGTGGGCGTAGAGCGGCGCAATGCCGAAGCTCTGGAGCGCGTCTCCGGCCACTGCGATGCAGATCACGTAGGCGGCGGTCGTCGGCAGTTCCATCCCGAGCAGCAGGCTTGCCAGCGCGGTCAGCGCGAGCGCGGCCCACATGTTGCCGCTCGCAGCCGACAGGATCAGCGAGGTGATCTTCACCCCGAGGCCGGTCTTGTTGAAGACACCGGTAATGAGGCCGGCGCAGATCAGGATCGCCGCTATCGAGGCCACCTGTCGACCGGCATCGATCACCGCCACTTTGATCCGTCCCGCCCAATGGCGCAGGTCGATTCGCCCCCCGGTGTCGCAGGAAAGCAGGAAGACCGTCGCCACGGTGGCCAGCAACGCCGCGTAGGGCGCGGTGAAGCGGGTCCAGCCCAGCACGTAGATCAGGATTGAGAAGGGCACCACGAAGAACGGCATGGTGCGCATGACCCGGACCCAGCCCGGCAGTTCATCGGCCGACATGCCGCGCAGGTCGAAGCGCAGTGCGTACTGGTGGACGCCAACCCAGGCGGTGACGAAGAACAGGATCGCGGCCGGAGTGGCGGCGACCATGATCGAGGTATAGGGCAGGGCGAGCAGCTCGGCCATCACGAAGATGCCGGCGCCCATCAGCGGTGGCATGATCTGCCCGCCGGTCGAGGCCACGGCCTCGGTCGCCGCGGCGAGGCTGGGCGGGTAGCCCAGTCGGATCATCGCCGGGATCGTGACCATGCCGGTCGAAGCGGTGTTGGCCGACGCCGAACCCGAGATGGTTCCATAGAACGCGCTCGAGAGCACTGCGACCTTGGCGGCACCGGCGCGATAGCGTCCTGCAAGCTGCGTCGCCAGCGACATGAATCCGGTGCCGGCGGCCCCGGCCGCGATGAAGGAGCCGAGGATCAGGAAGGGCGCGATGGTCTCGGCCGATAGGCCGGTGAGTTCGCTCCATAGCCCGCTCTCGCTGATCGTCAGGTCGCCGAGGAACGAGTCCATGGCGAACCGGTCGTGCCCGAAAGTGCCGGGGACGAGGTGGCCGAAGATGCCGTAGGCGAGCACCAGTACGGTGATGGTCGGCAGCACCGGGTTGATCGCGCGGCGCGCCATCTCGAGCGCGACGAGCAGCAGCAGCACCGCGACGCCCATCTGCAGCGGACCGGAGAGAATCCCGTACTGGTCGGCGAGCGCTGAACTGTTGAGCGCGACGTAGCCGGCGCCCAAGGCGCCCAGCGCGCAGGCTATCCAGCCGACCAACATTGCGGGGCGCGAACGCGCCGGCGTGAACACGAAGATCCACGGCAGCGCGAGCAGGAAATGCAGCGGCCGGGTGATCAGGTTCGGGATCAGCCCCGAGACCAGCACGTAGAGATGAAAGCCGACGGTGAGCACCCCGAAGGCTGCGATCACGGTGCCGGGGGGCGTTACGCCCCGCACCGCAGCCCCTGCGCCCTTATCCGGTCCGGCGCTCGGACCGGCCTGCGCTGCTGCGCTCACTGCACTGCGATTCCCTTCTCACGGTAGTAGCGCAGCGCCCCGGGATGGACCTCGGCACCGAGCAGCTTGACCATTCCGGGCTCGACCCCGTTCCACCACGGGCTCTTCTCGGCCAGCTTGGCGCGGCTTTCCCAGAAGGTTTTGGTGACGAAATACGCGACGTCGTCAGGCATCGCGGTGGTGGTGTAGGCCCCAACCGGCAGGCCGACGGTTTCGACGGCAGTGTCCTGGCCCTTGTAGGTGCCGGCCGCGATCGTCAGCGGGCCGGACGAGGCGTCGAGCGAGAGCACCTTGGTGCGTTCCTCGTTGCTGAGCGAAATGATCTTCAAGGGCATGGTGGTCGCCAGCTCGACCAGCTGCGGCGTCGGATGCGAGGAGCAGGTGGCGAACGCGTCGACCTTGCCGTTGCGCATCGCCGGAGCGGCGGCGCTCAGTTCGACTTCGACGGTCTTGACCTTGTCGGTCAGGTTGAAAGCGGCGAGGATCTGCTCGGTGGCGCGGCCGCAGAAGGTGCCCTTGCCGCCGGGAATCATGGTCTTGCCGGCGAGGTCGGCGATCGAGTTGACGCCGGCATCGGCCCGGGCCACGAGGTGGACGGTGACGAAGGGCATCACAAAGAGCGTGCGGGCGTTGTCGAAGGCGCCGTCCTCGAACGGTTTCTTGCCGGCGCGGGCCGCGGCCAGCAGGCTGGGCGGCGTGGTGAAGATGAAGTTCCCCGTGCGGACCTTGGACTCCTTGACGTTCTGGACCGATCCCTGGCTCTCCTCGACGGTCGGGACGTAGCTGCCATCGCTCGCGGTCTTGAGCGCTTCGGCAATCTGCACCGTCATCAGGTAGTACGACGACGAGGACTTGGCGGACTTGAGCGTGACGCGGGTCTCGGCGGCGTTCGACGCCAGCGACGCCGTCATACCCAGCGCTACCAGGGCCAGCGCCAGGATGGTTCGGGGGCTGTGCATTGCGGTCTCCTAGCTTGAGTTATTCGGACGGACCCGGAAATGGCCCGTGCGGCCATTCTAACCGTGGCGCCGCGGGCCCGCTCCAGAGGCAATGACGCCAGAGCCTACAATCGCCCCAATCATGATCCCGGGCAAGTGATGAACACTGAGCACCTAGGCGCGCGCGAAAATCGCACCGGGATCCTGATGATGGTCACGGCGATGGCCACGTTCATCGCCAACGACACCATCGTCAAGCACGTCAGTGCGTCGCTGCCGACGGCCCAGTTGATCTTCGTGCGTGGTTTGATGGCGACCATCCTGGTGCTGCTGGTGGCCCGATCGATGGGCATCACCATCCGCCTGGGCGAGATGGCGCGCGGTTGGGTCGCCACCCGCGCCCTGCTCGACGCAGTGGCGACCATGCTCTACCTGGTGGCGCTGTTCCAGATGCCGATCGCCAATGCCACGGCGATCAACCTCGCCTCCCCGCTGTTCCTGACCGTTCTGGCGGCGATCTTCCTGCGCGAAGCGGTTGGCGCCCATCGTTGGGTCGCGACCGTCGTGGGGTTCGCCGGCGTGTTGCTGGTTATCCAACCTCGGGCCGACGGCTTCAATGCCGCGGCACTGGTGTGCCTGCTCGCGACCGCGATCCACTCGGCGCGTGACCTTCTGACCAGGCGCATCGCGGCGCACTTGCCGGGAATCATGGTCACGCTGGCGACCACGGTCGCGGTCACGCTGCTGGCCTTGCTGGTGTCGTTCTTCGAGGGTTGGCAGGCGATGAGCTGGAGCCAGCTCATCTGGCTGGCGATCGCAGCAGCATTCCTGGCCACCGGGCACTACGCGGTGATCGCCGCGATGCGTCACGGCGAGTTGTCGCTGGTGGCGCCGTTTCGCTACACCGCGCTCTTGTGGGCGCTGGTGCTGGGCTACCTGGTCTGGGGCAATCTGCCGGGACCGATGGCGCGCGTCGGCATCGTGCTGATGATCGGCGCCGGCCTCTACGTGCTGCACCGCGAGCGGGTGCGGGGCGTCGGGCCGCGCGGGGCGGCGATTCGCAGGTAGGCGGCGGCCGCGGATTTCGCTGGTACCAACGGCAACGCCCCGTGCCTATAATCGGGCTCCAGCGCACCAAAGGAGGTGATATGCCTCGCTCATCGATTACCGGACCGCGGCTGGTTGCACTTTTCCTGCTGGGCTGAGTGCTGTTCAATTATCCGCTGCTGTACCTGTTCAACAGCCACCAGACGGTGCTGGGCATCCCGGCGCTCTATGCCTACCCGTTCGATCATCGCCAATCCCTATGTTTATTCGCTCTCGCTGGCGGTCTACTGCACTACCTGGACCTTCTATGGCTCGGTAGGGCGGGCGGCGACGACCGGGATCGGATTCCTGCCGATCTATCTCGGGCCGACCGCGATCGGATCATCCAGGTGATGCTCAACCTGCTGTCCAATGCGGTCAAGTTCGTCGCGCCCGGCATCGGCCGGGTCGTGGTCCGGCTGAGAAATGAACCGGGCGCGTTGCGGGTCGATGTCGAGGACAACGGCTGCGGGATCGATCTCTCCGACAGCAGGTGATTTTCGAGAAATTCCGCCAGGCGGGCGACGCCTTGACCGACAAGCCGCAGGGCACCGGGCTGGGACTGCCGATCAGCCGCCAGATCATCGCCCATTTCGGCGGCCGGTTGTGGGTGCAAAGCAAAGCTGGCGAAGGTGCCACGTTTTCGTTTGCGCTGCCGCTGTCGGTGCCGGAAAAAAGCTAACAGGAGCCGTCAGCCACGGGCGGGCGAGTTCTTGAGAAGGAGACAGGTGTGAGGAAGAAGGTGTTGATCGTCGGTGACGAGCCCAACAGCGTCATTTCGTTGGAGTTCCTCATGCATGAAGCGCGAGGATTTCGAGGTTTTCGTGGCGACCGATGGCGAGGCTGCGCCGCGGCAGATCGCCGAGCACGACCCCGACCTGATTCTGCTCGACATCATGCTGCCCAGGAAGAACGGCTTCGAGGTTTGCCAGCAACTGCGTGCCGATCCGGCGCGCGCCGGCACCAAGGTGATCATGCTGACTGCCAAGGGGCGCGACACCGAGGGTGCCAAGGGCCTGGCGCTGGGCGCCGACGCCTACATGACCAAGCCGTTCTCGACCCGCGACCTGGTGGCGCGGGTCAGGAACCTGCTCGGCTTGGCGGCGTGACGATAGCCGCTCGCGCGCTACCGCCGACCATGGCAAGCCGAGTGCGGCCGTCAGCCAGCGTCTCAAGTACCTGCTGGTCCTGATCGCCGTCCTGGCAGTTCTCGGGGTCGGGACGGGGCTGGCCACGGCCTTGTTCTGGGCGGATCTCGAGGTCCACGAACAGGCGCTGTTTACCGGGATGATGAGCGAGCACGGCGCATTGCTGGTGGTAGTGGTCCTGCTCTCGCTGGTGGCGCTGGGCGTCTCCCTTCGCTCGCTCTTCCAGACCTACGTGACCGCCCCGCTGCGCATGGCCGTGGCCACGCGCACCATGCTCGAGGCCAATCCCGATTACCGCCTGCCGGAGACCGGCAGCGCGGAACTGCGCTTGCTGGCGCGAACCATCAACCAGCTGGCCGCGCTGATGTCGGAACTCACCCAGAGCGTGGTGGTGTGCAGTCTCGACGGCCGCATCCTGCTCTACAACAACCGCGCCCGGCTGCAGTTCAAGGCGCTGACCGACGCCGCGCTGGAATCAGGTTCCTTGATTGGCCTGGGCCGCTCGATCTTCGCGGTGATCGAACCCAACCTGATCTCCCACGCGCTCGAGCAATTGCAGCATCGACTCAGCCGGGCGGGCGCCGCCCCCGGTGGCCCATTTCGTCACCGTTACCGCTGCCGGCCAGCTGTTGCGCATGCAGATGGTGCCGGTGCTTGCCGGTTCCGCGCCCACTGATCCCGAAGCAGTGCCGGATGACTACGGCTCGGCGCCCGGTCACGCCGACGCAGCGCCGCCAGAGGTGAGCGGCTACGTACTGACCATCGACGACATAACCCGCGACTACGAGGCCGACAGTCCGCGCCCTGAGCCTGGGCAACATTCAGCAGGCGTGTCCGTACCGATGCGGCGAGATCCTTGTTCACTCCACCACCTCTAGATACGGGCGCATTACATTGGCGACACGGCAGATCTTGGCGAAACGCCAGAGATCGTCAGCGGATGCCTTGTTCTTTGCGCGCGAATCTTTCAGCGCCTCCAGTGCGACGTCGATTCCGATCTTGTTGCGGTGCTTGAAGCAGTCGGCGATGGTCTTGGCCACACAGTAGACCCGCAGCTCGACCTGATCCCGCTCAACGATCTCGACTCCTTCCGAATATGCTTCACCTGCAAACTGAACCATCTTGACCGGAGGGTAGTCGATCTTGGGCGTATGGCTACCGCGAGGCATGGCGATCCACACCTGTCGAGGCAGTTGGGTGGTCAGTTCATGGAACTGCAGAGCAGTGAGCAAACAGAACACCGCCTGCGGCACTTTGGTAGCAATCGTGGCCAGACTCTCGTGCTCGGAACCTTGATTACCGGGCAGTCGGTAGATGCCGCGCCCGGCCTTTTCCAGCAGGCCGTTGGCCGTCATGCGTGTAAGGACCACCCGGGGAGCTCCGATAGTGTCGAGCTCGCCGGGGCGCAGCATCCCCTTCTGGCTGACCAGATCAAGGATGCGTTGGGTGTGGGTGTCGTGGCGCATGGTTGGCGAATTATGTTTCATATATTCGTCGAATACAAACAAACAACGAACTTACGGAACATATCAGCTGTTGGCGGCCGTATCAGATGCTGAGTCACGCCGTCAACTTTCACCGCACTATCTGCGGCGAATAACTTGCTCAATGGATGTCACGCAATGGCTGGCCTGGTTCCTCGACGCCCTGCAGCGCGCTGTCGATCAAGCACAGCACACGCTCGACGCCGTACTGGTCAAGACGCGGTTCTGGCAGCGCTGGGCGAGCACGCCAAGGAACGAGCGCCAAGTGAAGCTGCTCACCAGATTGCTTGACGGCTTCGAAGGCAAGCTCACCAGCAGCAAGTGGGCGGCGATCGCCAAGTGCTCGTCGGACACCGCGTTGCGTGACATCAACGATCTGGTGGAGCGCGGTGTGCTGCGCAAGACCGATGCGGGCGGACGCAGTACCAGCTATGAACTGAACGAGTTGCCGCAGAGCTGAGACAGAAAGCCGCCGTGAACCGCTTCGAAACCTTTGATCTGGTGTGCATCCAACACCTGATACGGCGACTCATTCACCAGGGGGGCTTTCAAAGAAGAAACACTCGGGCAGGATGGCGGGAGCGATGTAGTCGAGGTCCTGTGCCGACACACCGCATGCGAAGAAACTCTCGCGCCACTGACGCACCACCGTGATGATCTGATCGATTTCCTTGCGGGCATCTTCGGCCGACAGCCCGAAGCGGCCGGCCTGCGACAGCAGGTTGTAGAGGCTGGCCGTGCGACCGTGGTTGCCGACGGTCAGTGCCAAGTCGCGGCGCTCGAGACTGACCACCGGGGTGGGCACCAGGTCATAGGCGGGCGATAGGCGCCATCCCTTGGGCCGGCGCAGCAGCGCGTGATTGCGTGGGTGATCGTCGTTGTTGGTCACGGCAGCATTGAAGACCATGCGCCGAAATAGTTCAGCGCAGTCGGTTTCGGGCTTTTCGGACCAGCGACGCAGGTTGTCGGCCAGCAGCGGATAGGACCAGCGTTGACGGTTCAGATAGCCGTCGTCGCAGTCGAGCACCGTCAGCCCGCTGACCAGCCCAAAGCGCAGATAGCCCCTGTCGGTGTGTTCACGATCGAAGCGCCGCAGCATCAGCACATCGCTGTCGCCGACCGCCTGCAGGCGTGCCTGCGTGACGTTCAGGCCGCAGCGCCGCGCGAGGTCGATAGTGGCGTACTCGATGCGCTGCAGGTTGCAACGATCATCTTTGGTGGGAAACTTGCCCAGCCATAGACACTGCGCGTCCTCGATGGTGGCCTTGGGACGAGCGCCGCCCATGCTGGTGCCCGGATCGAGTTGTTCCAGAGGATGCACGGGCAACGGCTTGCCGTCCGCGATGGCCTGCGCTGCCGCGATCAAGTCAGCGAGTTGGTAGGTGCGGTTGTACTGGTGCTTGGGGGCGGGTGGTTCCGCTTTGAGGCCAAAGCTCAGATAGCCGGCGCCATCCTGCGGACCATGCAGCAGATAGTCAATTTCATGCAGATCAACGGCTGCGCGTTCGAGCTTGTGCTCGATGACCCGTCGCCCCCAGGCGTCCGGGCTTGCATCGCGCAGCGCGCCGGGGATGCCCCTGAGTTGGGTGAACTCGCGCACAGTCTTGTCGAGCGGCAGGCGGTACGGATCGAGTGCCACCGCTTCGGCACGCTGGAGATAGCGCTCGCCATAGCGAAATCGTCCGATCTGCGTGCCGTCGGGCAGGGTTTGCACTTTAAGCAACGCCGCCGGCACCGTGTCCAGCGTGCCGGGGAGCTGGATGTAGACGTAGGCTTCGCGTTCAGAAGTCATAGTCGTTGCCGGTCTTGCGCGGCTTGCCCACACGGGTGGGACGACGCGAAGCTTCGAGCGCCTTGCCATGAGCATCGGTGTCCGGATCGGCCACTGCGTCTAGAGACCTCTCCAGGCCGAGCGCCCACAGCACGGTGAAGCAGACGCCGATGGCCGTTCCGGGCTTGCCGAGTTCCAGGGCCGTCAGGGTGTTGCGGTTGACCCCTGCCTTGCTGGCGAGATCCACCACCGACCAGCCGCGACGAATCCGCGCGACACGGATGCGCTGACCCAGCTGGACGACCCGCTCGGAGACATGCGGCGGAATGACAAAGTTGCTCATGATTTTAGGCTGAAATATACTTAACGCCTGATATAATAGGCAAAAC
>JAHYJF010000066.1 GCA_019428955.1 Burkholderiaceae bacterium | reverse complement strand
GGCGCCGAAGCGAAAATCGTCACCAACCAGCAGGTACCTGGCCTGCAGGCCAGCGACGATCATCTCGGAGATGAAGCGTTCGGCCGGCAGCGCTGCCAGCGATTCGTTGAAGTGCGCGATGCATACCCGGTCGATCCGGTTGCGCGCCAAAGCGTCGAGCTTGTCGCGCTCGGTCAGGATACGCGCCGGCGCGGGCAGCGCGCGCTGCACGGCGAAGAACTCCCGCGGGTGGGGTTCGAACGTCAGCACGCACGCCGGCAGGCCCAGTTCGTCGGCGCGCCCCCGCAGCGCGGCGAGCATCACCTGATGGCCGCGGTGGACGCCGTCGAAGTTGCCGATCGTCAGCGCACAGGGGCGGCGATCAGCGCTCGGCGGCAGGCGGCGGAATACTTCCATTTGCTGGGTCGGGAAATTGGTTTGGTGTGCTTTGCAAAACCTTGAATTATAAGACTTTGGAGGCTATTTTGGGGGCGCCAGTGGTAGAATTCGGCGATGCAAAATATCGTCGTGCTGATCTCCGGTCGGGGCTCAAACCTGGGTTCGATCGCGCAGGCCTGTCGCCGGCAACATTGGCCGGCAAGGATTGCGGTGGTGATCGGCGGCCGGGCCGCGGCGCAAGGCTTGGCGCTGGCCTCGGCCGAAGGGATAGCCACGCAACAGTTGGCCCACCAGGACTTTGCTTCGCGCGAAGCGTACGAAGCCGAACTCGCCGGCCTCATCGATGCCCACGATCCCGACTGGGTCGTGCTGGCCGGTTTCATGCGTGTTCTCACGCCGCCGTTCGTGGCTCGCCACCTCGGGAGGATGGTCAACATCCATCCTTCGCTGCTGCCCTCGTTCCCGGGACTGGAGACGCACCGCCGCGCTCTCGCGGCCGGGGTCAAGATTCATGGCGCCACGGTGCATTTTGTAAGTCCGGGCCTGGACGACGGCCCGATCATCGCCCAGGCAGCAGTGCCGGTGCGTCCCGACGATGACGAAAACACCCTGGCGGCGCGCGTGCTCAGCGCCGAACATCGCCTCTACCCGATGGTGGTGCGCTGGCTGGTCGATGGTCGGGCCCGACTCCTGGGGGACCAGGTTAAGTGGCTGCCGAGCCCGGATGGCGCCGATCCGGCGTCCAGCCCGACAGACGACGCTCAGCTGATCTGGTGTCCATGAAGCTCGCGCTAGCTCTCGAGCAGGCGCTGGCCGCGGTGCTGCGGCTTGAACTTCCGGCCGACCGGGCGCTGTCCGAATTTTTCCGCCGCAATCGCGCCCTGGGGCGGCGCGATCGCGGCATGATCGCCGAAACGGTCTTCGATGTGCTGCGCAATCGCCGCCTCTATGGCCATCTCGCACAGGGCGGCACGGGCCGCCTGGAAAGGCGGCTGGCCTTGCTTTCGCCGGCAGCTCCCGGGCTGGCGCCCAGCGTCGGCGAGCAGGAGTGGCTGGCGGCGGTAGCCAACGTGCCCCGCGAGGAACTCGCGCCCGCTCTGCGGCTGAGCCTGCCTGATTGGCTGGCAGCGCGCCTGCAGGAAACGTATCCCGGCGAGGAATTCGAGAACCTCGCGCAAGCGCTGCTGCGACCCGCGCCGCTCGACCTGCGCGTCAACCTCGTGCGTACCAACCGTGACGCCGCGATCGTGGCGTTGCGCGCCGAGGGCATCGAGGCCGCGCCCCTGGCCATGGTCGATACGGCGCTGCGCGTTGAGGGCAAACCGGCGCTCGAGCGCTGCGCCTCGTTCCTGCGCGGCGACGTCGAAGTGCAGGATGCCGGCAGCCAGTTGCTGACCAGGCTGGTGGCGCCGCGGCGGGGCCAGACAGTGGTCGATTTCTGTGCCGGTGCCGGCGGCAAAACGCTCGCGCTGGCCGCTGCGATGCGCTCGAGCGGTCAAATCTTCGCCTGCGACGTCTCCGGCGCGCGGCTGCGGCGCATGAAGCCGCGCCTGGCGCGTTCCGGCGCCACCAATGTCCAGCCCTTCGGCATCGATTCGGAGCGCGACCCGAAACTAGCGCGTCTGGCCGGCCGCGCGGATGCGGTGCTGGTCGACGCACCGTGCAGCGGGACCGGGACCTTGCGCCGCAATCCCGACCTCAAGTGGCGGCTCGACCCGGGCGATGTGACGCGGCTCGTGGCGACCCAGAGCTCGATCCTTGCCGAGGCTGCCAAGCTGGTCAAGAAGGGCGGGGCGCTGGTCTACGCGACCTGCAGCCTGCTGGACGAGGAAAACGAGGGCGTGGCGGCGCACTTCGAAGCGCAAGATCCGGGCTGGGAGCGCGATGATCCGCGCCACCACATCGCCCCGGAATACTGTAGCGGGATGGCCTTGCGGCTGCTCGCCCACCGCCACGATACCGACTGCTTCTTTGCGGCGCGCTGGATAAGGATGGAGTGATGAATTGGCTCGACAACATCGGCGTTGAGGGATCGTTGTGGTCGGTGTTCCTGAGCACGGCCGGCAATCGCGCGCTCTGGTTGCAGGCGACCATCATTGTGGTCTGTGTGCTGATCGCCGCGGTGGCGGCGCGCGCCTGGGTCGCGCGCGCTCGGCGCGCGCGCGGCGGTCCGCGCTCCGAGATCGAGGTTGGCGCTTTGACGTCGATCCGGCGGCCGCATTTCGCGATCATTGCCTTGATCTTGCTGGCAGTGGCTCGGCCGATTGTCGAGCACTGGGAGCCGGCCGGACTGCTGCGTCTGGCGGTGGTGTTTGCCGCGGCCCTGAGCATTATCCGGGTCTCGATCCAGATCGCTTGGCGGCTGCTCCCCAATCGGATCCTGAAGGCGAGCTTGCGCTGGGTCGGACTGTTGGTGTGGATCGGCGTATTGCTGCACGTTACCGGGTATCTCGACGTGTTGGTCGGCCTGCTGGAGGAAACCGGTTTTCGTGTCGGCCGGCACTCGATCTCGCTGTGGGAAATTCTTAGCGGCGCGTTCTGGATCGGACTGACCATGCTGGGAGCGGTCTGGGCCAGCACGCTGCTGGAGCAAAGACTGCTTGGTGCCGAGGCGCTCGACGTCAACCTCAGGGTAGTGATGGCGCGCGTGCTGCGTGCCGTGCTGCTGCTGGTGGCGCTGCTGATCGGGGTGTCGCTGGTTGGCCTCGACATCACGGCGCTGTCGGTGTTCGGCGGCGCGTTGGGCGTCGGCCTCGGCTTGGGCCTGCAGCGCATCGCCAGCAACTATGTCAGCGGCTTCATCATTCTGCTCGAGCGCTCGCTGCGCCCGGGCGACATGGTGCGGGTGGGGCAGACCTACGGTCGGGTGACCGAAATCAGGACCAGGTTCACCGTGATTCGCGCGCTCAACGGGGTGCATTTCGTCGTGCCCAACGAGGCGCTGACCACCGATACGGTGCAGAACGTTTCCATCAACGGAGCGGCCCGGGTCGGGGTGACGGTGCAGGTTGCATATGGCAGCGATCCGGACCTGGTCCAGCATCTGCTGTGCGAGGCGGCGGCCGCGCATCCTCGGGTACTTAAGGAACCTGCCCCCAGCGCCTTCCTGACCGGATTCGGGTCTGATGGCCTGGACTTTGAATTGGGCATGTTCGTTCCAGATCCGGAGAACGGGACGATGGCGGTGCAATCGGCCGTCAGCGTGGCGCTGCTGCGCTCCTTCGAGGAGCACGGTATCCAGATTCCCTATCCCCAGCGCGAGGTGCGGATGCTTGGTGGAGCCCAGCTTGGCGTGGTCGAGCCCTCTGCCAGGGAATAGAAAAATGGACCCCATGGGGTCCATCTCGTCAAGACGGGCCCAGCGGGCCCGTTTCTTTGTCCGGGTCCACAGAGGCCCCGGGGGGCCGCCCTGCTGCCGGCGGCCAGGGCGGTGCGCAGCAGCGCACCGCAGGCTCATTTGAGCTTGGTTTCCTTGTATTCGACGTGCTTGCGGGCAACCGGGTCGAACTTCTTGATCACGAGCTTCTCGGGCTTCGTGCGCTTGTTCTTGTCAGTCGTATAGAAGTGTCCCGTTCCGGCGGACGACTCAAGCTTGATCTTGTCACGCATCGTTTCTCTCCTTGGTGCTGGTCTGGGTCAGGCGCAATCGACCTAGACCGACTCGCCGCGCGCGGCCATGTCAGCGAGCACAGCCTCGATGCCCTTCTTGTCGATCAGGCGCAGCCCCGAGTTGCTCACCCGCAGGCGCACCCAGCGCTTCTGCTGTTCGATCCAGAAACGGCGCGACTGGAGATTGGGCAGAAACCGGCGCTTGGTCCGGTTATTGGCGTGCGAGACGTTGTTGCCGACCATCGGCGCCTTTCCGGTCACTTGGCAAACGCGTGCCATGGTGGACTCCTTCCGTGTATTTATGCAGCAAAGCCGTTAATCTTACCCGATTTCTGGCCTCTGCGGCAAGCATCAGTCTTTTCCATCGACCGCCAACAGCATCGACCGCTATCGAGCCCGGCCTGCCGGGCCGGCAATGCCCTTATCAGAGCAGTCCGGACTCCGCAAACGACACGCACCGGGGGCCGGCGACGATCAGGTGATCGAGCACCGGGATCTCGAGAAGCTGCAGGGCTGAGCGCAGAACACCGGTCAGCGCCCGATCGGCGGCGCTCGGTTGCGCCACTCCCGAGGGGTGATTATGGGCGAAGATCACTCCCGCGGCATTGAGTTCGATCGCCCGGCGCACCACTTCGCGGGGATACACCGCAGTCTGGGTGAGGGTGCCACGAAACAGTTCCTCGGCCGCCAGGAGTCGGTTGCGGCTGTCCAGGAACAGCCCGACGAAGACCTCGTGCTGGCGGTTGCGCAGCCAAACCGTCAGAAACGCGCGCACGGCGGCCGGCGAGGCGAGCGCGTCGCCCTGGCGCAACTGCTCGCCGATGGCGCGACGCGAGACTTCCAGTGCCGCCTGCAAGGTCGCCCAGCGCGCCGTCCCGACGCCGCTGGTGGAGCACAGCCGGTCGTGGCTGGCAGCGGTCAACGGCTGCAAACCGCCGAACTCGGCGAGCAGCTCGCTGGCGACCTGGACACAGTTGCGGCCTCCGGTTCCGGCACCGAGCACGATCGCCAGCAGCTCCGAATCCGAGAGCGATCCTGGGCCGAGCGCGCGCAAGCGTTCGCGCGGCCGCTCGTGCCTCGGGAGCGAGCCAAATGTCATGTCGGCTTGTCGTAGAATTGGGGCATGGAAGCAACTTGCCCCGCCGACCAGCAGCCGACGGGAAGAAAGCATTTCGAGCGGGTCAGTCTCGCCGATCGCAGCGCGGTCGTCACTAAGTCATCCGGTCATCGGCCGATTGGCCATCAATCGGGTTCGACCTCGCCATGAACATAATCCTTGCCCAACCGAGAGGCTTTTGCGCTGGCGTCGATCGGGCCATAGAAATCGTCGAACGCACCATTGAGGTATTTGGGGCACCGATCTATGTGCGCCACGAGATCGTCCACAACGAGCACGTGGTCGGGGCCCTGCGCGCCAAGGGCGCGGTGTTCGTCGACTCGCTGGACGAAGTGCCCGACGGGGCGACGGTGATCTTCTCGGCCCACGGGGTGCCGCGCTCGGTCGTCGACGAGGCTCGCCGGCGTGGGCTGCGCGTCTTCGACGCGACCTGTCCGCTGGTGAGCAAGGTGCACGTCGAGGTCGCCCGGATGCATCGCGAGGGGCGCGAAGTGATCATGATCGGCCACGCAGGGCACCCCGAGGTTGAGGGGACCATGGGTCAGGTCGACGGCGGGATCTACCTGGTCGAACACCTCGCCGACGTCGGCGAGCTCGTGGTCAAGGATGAATCGCGGCTGGGCCTGGTCACCCAGACCACGCTTTCGGTCGACGATTGCCGCGAGATAATAAGTGCGCTGCGCGAGCGTTTCCCGGCTATCGCCGAACCCAAGAAACAGGACATCTGCTACGCGACCCAGAATCGCCAGGATGCGGTCAAGGCGATTGCCCAGGAGTGCGATCTGGTTCTGGTCATCGGCTCGCCAAGCAGTTCGAATTCCAACCGGTTGCGGGAAGTCGCGGAAAAGGCGGGTCGCAACTCAAAGATGATCGGTTCGGCGCAAGAACTCGATCCGCAATGGCTGGTTGGCTACCGCACGATCGGCGTGAGCGCCGGTGCATCGGCGCCCGAGCGCCTGGTCCAGGAATTGATCGCCCGGCTCCAGAAGTTGGGGGCAAGAGATGTCAAGGTTCTCGACGGCGCACGCGAAACTGTGACCTTCCCGCTGCCCAAGGGTTTGGGGCGCGAAGCCGGAGCACAGCCCGGCGACTGACAACAGACGGCCGGGGGCCCGACCGATCTTTACCAGGCGGTGAGTCGTTCCGCCTCCAATCTTGTAGATGCGAGCAATTCAACCAAGGGGTACGACATGACGGACAAAAAGCAACTCTCGCCGGCCGAACAGGCCATCTGCGACGCCGCGCTCGAATATCACAGCGTGCCGACCAGGGGCAAAATTTCGGTGACCCCCACCAAGCCGCTGTCGAATCAGCGCGATCTGTCGCTGGCGTATACGCCGGGCGTTGCTTATGCCTGTCTGGCGATCCAGAAGAATCCCGAATTGGCCGCCGAATACACGTCGCGGGGTAATCTCGTCGGCGTGGTGACCAATGGCACCGCGGTGCTCGGGCTGGGTAACATCGGGCCGCTGGCTGGCAAGCCGGTCATGGAAGGCAAGGGTTGCCTGTTCAAGAAATTCGCCGGAATCGACGTCTTCGATATCGAACTCGACGAGAAGGATCCCGACAAACTGATTGACATCATCTGTGCCCTCGAGCCAACCCTCGGTGGCATAAACCTCGAGGACATCAAGGCGCCCGAGTGCTTCTACATCGAGCGCAAGGTTCGCGAGCGGATGAAGATCCCTGTCTTCCACGACGACCAGCATGGCACCGCGATCATTTCGGCCGCGGCGTTGCTCAACGGGCTGGAACTGGTCGGCAAGAATATCGCCAAGGTCAAGATCGCGGTCTCGGGCGCGGGGGCCGCTGCAATCGCGTGCCTGAACGTGATGGTTGGCCTGGGCGTGAATCGCGACAACGTTCTGGTCTGCGACTCCAAGGGCGTGCTGCACGATGGTCGCGCCGCCCAACTCAACGAGTCAAAGCTCGCCTATTGCCGCAAGACCGATGCCCGCACGCTGGCCGACGCGGTCGCCGGCGCCGATGTCTTTCTCGGTTACTCGGCCGCGGGAGTGCTCAATCAGGACATGGTCGAGACCATGGCCGACCAGCCGATCATCCTCGCGCTCGCCAATCCGGAGCCGGAAATCAGGCCGGAACTGGCCTTGGCCGTGCGCCCCGACTGCATCATTGCGACCGGCCGCTCGGACTATCCGAACCAGGTCAACAACGTCCTGTGCTTTCCCTACATCTTCCGGGGTGCGCTCGACTGCGGCGCGACCAGTATCACCGAAGAAATGAAGCTCGCCTGCGTGCGCGAAATCGCGAATCTGGCCAAGGCCGAGATCAGCGACGAAGTGGCGCATGCCTACGAGGGCCAGGAACTGGCGTTCGGTCCCGAGTACCTGATCCCCAAACCGTTCGACTCCCGGCTGATCCTGCGCATTGCTCCGGCAGTGGCTGCGGCCGCGCAGGCCTCGGGCGTGGCGACGCGTCCGATCACCGACATGGCCGCGTATCGGCAATCGCTGAATCAGTTCGTGACTCACACCGGCATGTTCATGCGCCCGGTCTTCGAGCGGGCCAAGAAGTCGTCGATACAGCGCGTGGTCTATGCCGAAGGCGAAGACGAACGGGTGCTGCGCGCCGCCCAGCAGCTGGTTGACGACGGCATCGCGCGGCCGATCCTGGTTGGTCATCCGGCGGTGATCGAGATGCGGATCAAGAAGGCCGGCTTGCGGCTGCGCGACGGCGAGAACATCGAGATCGTGGATCCTGAAAGCGATGACCGGTTTCGCGAATGCTGGACGGATCTGCACACCTTGCTCGGGCGCCGCGGTGTCACCCAGGAAATGGCCAAGGCCGCGATGAGACGCTCGACGACCACGATCGCGGCCATGCTGCTGCGCCGCGGCGAGGCCGATGCGATGATTTGCGGGCTGGTCGGGAAGTACGACGCCCACCTCGAGAATATCAGCAAGATCATCGGCCTGAAGGAAGGCGCACCGTGTTTTGCCGCGATGAACGCGCTGATGCTCGACCATCACACGCTGTTCATCACCGACACCTTCGTTAACGAGGACCCGGACGCCGAGCAGCTTGCGAGGATCGCGGTGATGGCGACCGAAGCGGTGGAGGCGTTCGGAATTCCGCCCAAGGTCGCGTTCCTGTCGCACTCCATGTTCGGTTCGAGCGACCGGCCCTCGGCGCGCAAGATGCGCGCGGCCCACGAGATCTTTGCCCGGCTCACGCCGAACATCGAGTCGGAGGGCGAGATGCATGGTGATGCGGCGCTCTCGCCGGGCAAGCGCGATACCTTCATCCAGGATTCGCAACTGAGCGGTGCCGCCAACCTGCTGGTGATGCCGAACCTCGACGCGGCCAACATCCTGTTCAACGTGCTCAAGGTTACTGGCGGCAAGGGCATCACGGTCGGTCCAATCCTGCTTGGTACGGCGCGGCCCGTTCACATCCTGACGCCGGCGAGCACCATGCGTCGGGTCGTCAACATGACCGCGCTGGCGGTGAGCCAGGCGGCCAAGAAGAGCGACTGACAAGGCGTCGTTCGGGCGGGAGCAGCCGGTGACTGCTCCCGCCCCGGTTACAGCTGCCCGGTAATCACCGGGCAGCGCGTGCGCAGGAGAGCAGCAAGGCAGTCGAACTGATTCATTCTGCAAAACCGGGGGTGCGCCGCCGATGATCAATGCCCTGACCCTGCTGTTGCTTTTCCAACTGGTTGGCGAAGTGATCGCACGGGCACTGGGGTTGCCGATCCCGGGACCGGTCATTGGCATGGCGCTGTTGTTCGCGGCCTTGGTCATCCGCGGTGGCGCGGGAGAGGAGCTGCGCCAGACTGCCAACACACTTCTGCAACACCTGTCACTGCTTTTCGTTCCCGCCGGCACCGGCATCGTGCTCTATGGCGAGCGCCTGTCAGCAGAGTGGTTGCCGCTGGTGGTCGCTCTGGTGGGCAGCACAGTTCTGGCCATCGCTGTCACGGCACTGGTGCTGCGCGCGCTGACCCGTAATCGCCGGCCCGATAGGGAGGCGACGCGATGACGCCACGCCTGGGCGAGATCTGGGTCTACCTGTCGGCTTCACCGCTGCTGGGGTTGACCTTGACCATGGTCGCGTACCAGTGCGGTTACTGGATCTATAGGCGCGCCGGCTTCCACCCGTTTGCCAACCCGGTGCTCTTGGCTGTGGCGATGCTGGCGAGCATCCTGCTGCTTACCGGCACCGACTACCAGACCTATTTCGACGGTGCGCAATTCGTGCATTTCCTGCTCGGCCCGGCGACAGTGGCCCTGGCAATTCCGCTCTATGCGCAGCTGCCGCGTTTGAAGGCGATGGCCTGGCCGTTGGGGGTGGCACTTGTGGCCGGCTCACTCACCGCGATGGTCTCAGCCTGGGGGTTGGCATCATTGCTGGGTGGCAGCCACGAATTGATGATGTCGCTGGCGCCCAAGAGCGCCACCACCCCGATCGCCATGGCGGTGGCCGAACGCCTCGGCGGATTGCCCTGGCTGGAACACAGCTCATTCTGGTCCTGGCTGCACTGACCCCTGGCCCTGCGCTACTGTTGGCCGCGGTTGCGGATGGCAGTGACGTCCGTCGCCGTATTGCGCAGTCCGGGCCGCGTTTCCTGCACTTCGTCGCTCGGCTCTCGCTGCCGCCACTTGGTTTGCCTGGAGTTCTCCCAACGGCGCCGCAGCGTCTCTGGCCAGGAGAAGATGAGCAAACTGACCTTCGCAGGCAACCGGGCAAAGTGGTACGCCGGGGTCATGGCGATATTTGCCACTGTCGTGGCGATCGGTGGCCCCCTGTCACTGGCCGAACATTACGCCCGGACCGGCGCTGATGCGACGATGCCCAGCGCGATGTTGGTCCAGCAACAGGCGCAATTGATCTGCCGAAATAGCTGACCTGACTATTCAAGACCACGGAGATCCCAATGGAAGAACAGCCGGTGTCGCCCCCCAAGGAACCGAACTTCTGGGTGCGGGGGCTGTACATGTTCCTGATGGCCCTGGCCTTCAACGTGGTGGCCACGATCCTGTGCATCTTGGCCGTCACCCAGTTCCTGTTTGCCCTCTTCACCGACGCTCCCAACCAGCGGTTGGCCTCATTCGGTCGGGGACTGGCGCGGTATTTTCGGCAACTGGTCGAGTTCCTGACGTTTGCCACCGAGGAGCTGCTGTTTCCTTTCAACGACTGGCCATCGTGAGCCCGTTGGGGTCGGCACGACCCTGAGGGGATCATGTTCAAGGCCATCGGCAATTTCATTTACCGCACGCCCTGGTGGGCGCTGATGCTCTTTGGCATCAGCGTCTTGCTGTTGCTGGGCATCTTCGTGACGCCGTTTCACGTCCTCAACCTGCAACATAAGGGGGTTGATAGTGCCCAGAAACAGGCCATCCAGCGCGAAATCGACTCGAACTTCGGCCAGAGCCTGTTGGGAGTCGCCGAAGAGGTCGTCAAGGGCATCCACGACAGCACTGAGGATCCCGCCCGGCGGGCAGAAATGGAGCGGGCCCTGAAGGAAATCCTGCGCGCCCGCAGCGAACTCGAGAACGCCCGAGTCGATATTCGATCGGCGAGCGGCGACGCGGTGAAGGAAGCGCGCGACGTTGCCCGCGAAATCGCCATCGGGGCTGCCGAGAATGTCTACGAGGTCGCGGTTGAAGCGCGCGAACTCGCGCTCGGGGTCCATGGCCGCTGCCACGTCGTGTTCATGACCGCTTTCGATCAATATGGGCTCACCGCCTTCGAGACCGGCGCGATCGACTATGTGTTGAAAGCTTATAGCGACGAGCGCCTTGCGGCGACCGTTGCCCGGCTGCGCGAACGACTGAGTTTGCCCGCCCAGGCACCGCTACAGGATCTGGCTGCGCTGGTCGCTAACCTGGCGGCACGGCTGGCGCCATCGGGCGAGCGCCTGAAGTGGATCAAGGCCAGCATCGGCGCCAACCTGCGCCTGATTCCGGTCGACGAAGTGCTGTTCTTCCAGTCGGACGAGAAATACCCCCCTGGTGGCCACCAGGGAGGTCGACGCCCTGATCAGGGCCCCGATCAAGGAACTGGTCGCAGGGCTGGACCCGGAGAGGTTCTGGCAAATCCACCGCGCGGTGATCGTCAATGTGACGGCCATCGACAGCGCCAGCCGCGATGCCCACGGGCAAGCCACGGTGAAGGTTACCGGTCGCAAGGAAAAGCTCGGCGTCAGCCGGTCGTTCTCGCACCTCTTCAAGCAGATGTGAAGGTCAGCGCAAGCTAGGCTTCGCCGCGTTGCGTTGCCTCGGGTCCAGGTACTGGGCGCAATATTCGACGTAGGTCATCACCCCGGCGGCGAACGCGCTCCGGTTGGCTTCCGACAAGGCTCGGGCGGCGCGCGCCGGGCGACCGGACCAGACTTCGCCGGATCTGACCACGGTTCCCGGTTCCGTGACCGAGCCGGCGGCGACGCAGCCGCCGGGTTCGACCACAGTGCCCGGGCCGACGCTTGCGCCCATGCCGATGATTGCGCCAGCGCCGATGCTGCTGGCGAATATGCGCACGTTATGACCGATCAGGACCCGCGCTCCGATCAACAGGTCTTGGCCGGCGGCGCCGGCATAGAGCCGCGAATTATCCTGGACGTTGGTTTCCGTGCCGATTTCGACGCGAGCCTCGCCGGCGTCGATTTCGGTGCCGAACCATAAGCTGGTTCGTTCGCCGAGCGCGACCGCGCCGACGACACTGGCAGTCGGCGCGAGGTATGTGCCGGCTGGGAACTGCCCTGCCGCGCCGGTTCCAGGTGGGTGGTGCAAGTCGGCTAACGGCGGCGTGGCATGGATCGTTTCGGCCGTGGCAGCGGCGGCCCCGATCGGCGCGCCCTCGCGCAGCGCGCGATGGAGTTGCGCCAACGCTTCCGCTGAAACCGGCGCCACTGGCCGGGCCGGTGTCCCCGCGTAGAGCCAGCCCCCGGCGAGCTGTTTGCCTGGGGGCACGATACTTTGTGCGGCCACGACCGCGCCGGCGCCGAGCACCGCACCGTCCATGACGGCGGCGTGTTCGCCGATCACGCAGTCGTCACCGATGGTGCAGGCATGAACCAGACCGTAGCGCCCAACCGTGACATGATTGCCGACGATACTGGGGTAGAGGAGGTGGGCAATGTGCACTGTGCTCGCTGCGCCGAACCAGCAGTCGGTGCCGATGCGCACGGCCTCGCCGTCGGCGCGCACCACTGCGAGAGCTCCCAGCGTGCAATCGGGGCCGATATCGGCCCGCCCGATCACCGCTGCCGAGGCCTGCGCCCGGATTCCGCGGCCGATATTCGGGGTATGGAAAAGAAAGGGCAGGACAATCATCAGAAGATCGGGTTCTCGCGGTAGGTGCCCCACACGCTCTGGAGCCTGGTAATGATGTCGCCCATCGACGCCCCCGCGCGCACCAGCTCGATGGTTACCGGCATGATGTTCTCGTCTTGATCACGGGCCACCGCGACGAGCTTGTCGAGCAGTCGCTGCATTTCCCCCGCGTCGCGCTCGCGGCGCACCCGATGCAGCCGCGCGAGCTGGCGCTCGGCGGTCGTGGGGTCATAGGGATGGGTCTCGATGTCCTGGCGCTCGTCGGGCTCGACGAACTTGTTGACGCCCAGTACGACCTTCTCGCCCTTGGCCTTGCGGATTGCCGTTTCGTAGGCGAAGTCGGCGATGCGCCGCTGGAACCAGCCCTGCTCGATCAACTTGATCGTGCCGCCCCGGCGATCGACTTCGTCGATGACCTCGAAGATGGCCCGCTCCATCTGCGTGGTGAGATGTTCGACGTAGTAGGAGCCGCCGAGCGGATCGATGACGTTGGCGGCGTTGGATTCGTCGGCGATCACCTGCTGCGTGCGCAACGCGATCTTCATCGCTTCCTCGGTCGGGATCGCGAACGCCTCGTCCATGCCATTGGTGTGCAGGCTTTGCGTGCCGCCGAGCACGGCGGAGAGCGCCTGCAGCGTGGTACGCACGATGTTGACCTTGTATTGCGGTTTGGTGAGCGTCGCGGCCGCGGTCTGGGTATGGAAACGCAGCCGCATCGAGTCAGGGTTTCGCGCGCCGAAGCGCTCCTTCATGATCTTGGCGTAGGCGCGCCGCACCGCGCGGAACTTCGCGATCTCCTCGAAGAAATCGGCCTGCGACACGAAGAAGAAGGCTAGTCTCGGCGCGAATTCATCGACGTGCATTCCGGTCTTGACCACCTCCTCGACATAGGTGATCAGGTTGCACAGCGGGAACGCCACTTCGTCGAGCGGCGAAGAGCCGGCTTCCGAGATGTGGTAACCGGAAATGTTGATCGGGTTGTAGCGTTTCATATTGCGCGTGCAATAGGTGATGCAATCGCGCACGATGCGCACCGAAGGGGCGATGGGGAAGGCCCATTCCTTCTGCGCCATGTACTCCTTGAGGATGTCGGCCTGGATCGTCCCCGAGAGCTTGTTCAGGTCGAGCCCGCGTTCCTGGGCGACCCCGATGTACATCGCCAGCAGGATCCACGCCGAAGGGTTTATGGTCATCGACACCGAAATCTTTTCGAGGTCGATGCCACGAAAAAGCAGGTCCATGTCGGCCATGGTGTCGATGGCTACGCCCTCGCGCCCGACTTCGCCCTCGCTCATCGGATGGTCGGAGTCGTAGCCCATCAGCGTGGGCATGTCGAAGTCCGTTGACAGCCCGGTCTGGCCCTGTGCGATCAGGTACTTGAAGCGAGCGTTGGTATCCTCGGCGGTGCCGAAGCCGGCGATCTGTCGCATGGTCCAGAGCCGGCCGCGGTACATCGTCGGATAAGCGCCGCGGGTGAAGGGATACTGGCCGGGCAAGCCGATGTCGCCGGCCGGTGTATCGGCCACGTCAAGGGCGGTGTAGACCCGATTGACGGGAAAGCCGGTGAGCGTGCGGAACTCCGCCTCACGCTCGGGAGCCTTGGCGAGGAAGGCCGCCAGTTCATTGCGCTCCCACTCTTCCAGTTGCCGGCGCAGTGCGTCCGGATCGTCCTTGTTCATTGGTCAAGCTCCATTCCGATGTGCGCCAGCAGCCGGCGGGCAGCGGTTCGCGGGGACACCATAGTGGTGGCTAGCGCGTTGAGCAGCTCGGCCATCCGCCCCTGACGGTGGCGCTCGAATTCGTCGTGCAGAATCTGCTCCGCGGCTTTCAGCATCCGCCGC
>JAHYJF010000463.1 GCA_019428955.1 Burkholderiaceae bacterium | reverse complement strand
CCGATCGTCCCTTGGCCGGCAATGATGTCGCGGTCGTCATAGGGATGGACGATAGTCAGGGTGCGCTCGGCGGCGATCCGAGTCATCTCCTCGCGGGCCGCAACGAAAGTCTCGCCGCACAGCACCACTTCGGCACCGAGCCGCTGGGTGTTCTCGATCTTGACGAAAGGGGTGAAGCGCGGCATCACGATCACCGCCGGAATGCCGAGCCGGCTCGCATGGTAGGCCAGGCCCTGCGCATGATTACCCGCCGAAACCGCAATCACGCCGGCGCGACGCTTGGCAGCGCTCAACTGGGCCAGCCGGTTGGCGGCACCGCGCTCCTTGAAAGACGCCGTGAACTGGCGGTTTTCGAACTTGAGGAAGATCCGGCAGCCGGCGATCTCGCCCAGGGTCACCGACTCACGGGTCGGGGTTTCGATCACGTGGCCGCAGATACGTTCGCGGGCGGCGAGTATCTCGGCGAATTGGGGGGCGGAGTTCCGGGCTTTCTTGCTCATCGGGTGGTGCTCGGAGTCGTCGGACCCCGAGCATAACCGATGATCACCAGCAGCTACTTGTCGCGCACCACGTTCCAGTAAATGCGCCGGCGCGTCGGCAGAATCGGCACCTTCGGCTTCTCGGCTTCGAAAGCCGAGCCACGCGCTCCACCGCCGATCAGGAAGAGGTGCTGTCGCCCGGAAATATCGACGATGCCCGACACCGGCGAAGGCGGCAAGCCACCACCGGTGAGGATCATCGCGGCGTCGTTGGCGTTTACGTTGCCATCGCCGTTGCGGTCGAGCAGGGCCGTTCCCGACTGGAAAGACACAGCGTAGGCTTTTGCTTCGCCGAGATTGGCGTCGCACGAGCCGACCGCCAGCGGGGTTGGGCGGTTGGTCGCGAAGAATGTGGTGCCGGCAACCGTGAGCGGTGAATTCACCACTTTTTCGCCGTTGGCGGCGAGCGCAATATACCAGCCCTTGGCCGTCGCGAGCGCTGCCGCGTCTGTCGTGGCCGGCACCAGCTCGGCCTCGGTGATCGTGGCGGCGTAGTTCGCACCGCCGGGCAGCGGCATGCCGGGCAACAGGTCCTTGACCATGTAGAAACGGTCTGCCGTCACGGCCTTGAGCGGCTTCTCGCGGTCGCCCGAGCCGATCATCAGCGAGCCGCTCGCGCGCGTGAGCACCACGTCGGGGGAAGCGAAGAACTTGCGTCCCCCCGGATTCGTCGGGTCGGCGAGATTCGCGATCATGCTCGACTGCCAGTTGGCAACCGCCTTCCCGCCGCCGCTGTCCTCGAAGTCAAACCGGTAGATCCGGCCGCCCATGTCGGCGGCGTAGGCGCGGTCGACCGCACCGTCGTAGTTGGAGTCGACCAGCGTGACGTTGCCCGGCACGCTGCGCGTGGTCGGGAAGGTCTTGACGAGCGCTCCGGTCGTCGCATCGAGCACCAATACGCCCCGGCCCATAGTAGTTGCCGCCGGCGGGTCGACATCTTCGGCGACCGCGTCATAGCCCGCACCCATGATGAGCACCGGGTTGGCGTAACCCTTGAGGGTTGCGGGTCGTGGTTCGGACCAGGTCTGCCCGAGTTCCGGGATGTCGGCATTGGACTTGCGCCACATCAGGATCGGGCTGGCCGGGATGGTGACGTCGAACGCATACAGGAACCGGCCGCCGCGGCGCATCGGCGCGAAGATATAGACCTTGCCGCCGCCCTGATAGATGGTGATCGGGCCGTCGACGCTCCAGTTGCGCGGCAGCGGATTGACGGTGGCGAGCACGTTGGGGAAATTGATCAGCGGGGTATTCTCGCGCAGCCGCTTGAAGACGTCGTAGTGTTCGGGCGCGACGAAACTCCAGAGCTCCCGACCGTTGCCGTCGGGCTTGTTGCCGCTGACCGCATGCAGCATGCCGTCGTTGGCGCCGTAGAAGACCATAACGCCGGTGGCGCCGCCGTAATC
>JAHYJF010000065.1 GCA_019428955.1 Burkholderiaceae bacterium | reverse complement strand
GCCCCCGCGCCTCGGCAACCACCGCCATGCGCAGCCGGTTGCCGGGATCACGCCCGATAGCCGTCGCGACGCTGCCGCTATCGGCGGGCGCCCCAGTCACCAGCGCCAGGTAGCGTCGCGACATGGCCCGCGTTGCCAGCTGTTCGATCAGCGCCCCGCGCGTCGCCTCGTTGTGGGCGACCACCATCAGACCGCTGGTGTCCTTGTCGAGCCGATGGACAATGCCCGCTCGCGGCAGCTGCGCCAGTTCAGGCCAGCGGTGCAGCAATCCATTCATCAGCGTGCCACTCCAGTTGCCCGCTCCCGGATGCACCACCAACCCGACCGGCTTGTCGAGCACGATCAGGTTGCGGTCTTCGTCGACGAGCACCAGGGGGACCGGCTCGGGCCGGAACGAGCGCTCGGCCTCGAGGGGCTGCGGTTCGACCACGATGCGCTCTGCGCCCGACAACCTGGTCTTGGCGGCGAGCACCCGATCGTCGCTGTAGACCGCACCCAGCGCGATCCAGCGCTGCAACCGGGTGCGCGAGTACTGCGGGAGCCTGGCAGCGAGAAAGCGGTCGAGCCTCTCGCCGGCAGCGCCGGCGGCGCCCAATAACAGCGGTAAAACGTCGCCGCCCGCGTCACCTTCCGCCGCTTCGATATAATCGGCGCCTTGGTCCTGGTCCGCGAGCGCAGTCACTTGCTGCGCCGGACGCGTTACGGCGACCGGGCCGTTACCGGTGATTTTCCTAATCCTTGCTGCCACGATATGACCGCTGCCCCGTATTTGAATCGCCTGCTGGGTCTGTTGACGCTGCTGGCCGCCATCGCGCTCGGCGGATGCGGTTTGGGAAATGAGCCCGACAAGACCATCAACTGGACTCCCGAGCAATTATATGCAGACGCTCGCGCCGAAATGGCTTCGGGTAACTATACCGTGGCCATCAAGCAGCTCGAGCGCCTCGAATCACGCTACCCATTCGGACGCTGGGCGCAGCAGGCGCAGATCGACATCGCCTACGCCAACTACAAGGATGGCGAACGGGCCCTGGCGCTGGCGGCGATCGAGCGCTTCGTCAAGCTGCACCCCAACCACCCCGCCCTCGACTATGTCATTTATCTCAAGGGCCTGGTCAACTTCAACGAGCAGCAGGGCTTGCTGGCCAGCCTCGGCGGCCAAGACCTGTCGGAACGCGATCTCAAGGCGTCACGCGAGGCGTTCGATTCCTTCAAGGAAGTGGTCAAGCGTTTCCCGCAAAGCAAGTACGCGCCGGACTCCGAGGCACGGCTGCGCTACCTGCTCAACAACATGGCGGCCGGAGAAATCCATATCGCGCGGCACTACTATCTGCGGGGCGCCTACGTGGCCGCCGCCAACCGCGCCCAAGGCGTAATCCAGCAATATCCCGACGCGCCGACGGTCGAAGAGGCACTCTACATAATGGCCCGCTCGTTCGAGTACCTCGGTCTAGATGCCCAAAGCGCCGACGCCCAGCGCGTGCTGGACAAGAACTTCCCGAACAGCGTCTACATGGCGCAGGGAGTCCGCGACGGCGGCTATCACTGGTGGGAAATCTGGCGCTAGTCGGCGGCCTGAGCCGCTCGCTCGCGACCCTCGTCGTAGCTGCCGGAACCGGCAGTTGAAGCGATGAACTCCAGCACCTCGGCACCCACCCTGGTGCGCCGAAACGGCGGCAGACTGGCGATCAGCCGCCGCCCGTAGGACCTGCTTGCCAGGCGTTCGTCGCCCACCACCAGTACTCCGCGGTCGGTTTCCGAACGGATCAGCCTGCCGGCGCCCTGCTGCAGCGCAGTCGCGGCTTCCGGCAGCTGGTGCTCGCGAAACGGGTCCTGTCCCTCACGACGCGCCGCTGCGATACGGGCGCGAATCACCGGGTCGTCAGGGGGCGCAAACGGCAGCTTGTCGATCACCAGCAATGACAACTGGGCGCCGACCACGTCAACCCCTTCCCAGAACGAGGCACTGCCAATGAGCACCGGTGCCGGCGCGGTGCGGAACCTGGCGAGCAATTCCGGCCTGGCGGCCGTGCCCTGAACCAGCAACTCGATCTCGCCGCCCGCGGCGGCAACCCGCTCACCGAGCAGCTCGGCAATCCGATCAACCATTCTCAGGCTGGTGCAGAGCACGAACGCCCGCCCGCGGTTGGCCACGACGAGCGGCCAAATCTCGGCCGCGAGAGAATCAGCGAAACCCGCCGATGACGGTTCGCCACAGCCCGTTGGGACGTACAGCAGCGCGTTGTTGGCGTAATCGAAGGGGCTCTCCCAGCGCTCGGCTCGCGCCTGTTCGAGTCCCAGAGCCTGCTGAAAGTGATCGAAGCGACCGGCCACCGAGAGTGTGGCCGAAACAAATATCCAGGCTCGTGGCGCTCCCGCCAGGTGCCGGCGAAATGGTCCGGCCACCGACAGGGGCGTGGCATGCAGGGTTACAGCGCCGCTCATGACTTCAACCCAGCGCACGGCTTCGACGCTTGAGACCTGGTCGTCTCCGTCTACTTGCTCGCCATCGGCAGCGTCGGGCGGCGCACTCACCGCCTTGGTCCAGGCTTCCAGCGCGCTGGCCAACTCCCGGGCTCGCTGGTCCAATCGACTCAGGTCGCTCGAGCGCTCCACGTTGATGGCAGTGACGGCCTGGGCCGCGGCGATCGCTTCCTTGATCATGGCTAGCGCTCGGCCAAAGCCGTCCATCCGGGCGATACGTTCTTGATCCAGCCGACCGGGGCCGCCGGCCTCCATGCGCAGTTCGCGAACTGCGCGCTCGATGCCGTCAGCAAGTGCCATCCAGTCGCCGGCGTCGCGGGCGTCAGCCCACCCGACCCGACGCAGGTCACGCGCCCATTCGATCAGCTGGCGCGTAGACAACGCGGCGCCAAAAAACCTGGTGGCCACTCCCGGCAACTGGTGGGCCTCATCGAAGATCACCGCCTCGGCGCTCGGCAGCAACTCCGCGACACCCTCGTCGCGTAGGGCCAGATCAGCGCAAAACAGATGGTGGTTGACGATCACCACTTCAGCGTGCTGCGCTGCCTGCCGCGCCCGCACCACGAAACACTCGCTCCACTCCGGGCACTCCTGTCCGAGACAGCTCTCGCGGGTGGAGGTCGCCATCGACCACACCGGGGCATCTTCGGCCACCCCGATCGCCTCTGACCGGTCGCCGCTCGCCGAAATTGCCGCGAAGCGTTCGATCCGACGCAACAACGCCACATCCTCACGGCGCTCAAAGCGACCGTCAACCAGGTTGCGGGCAAGATGATGGCGGCAGACGTAGTTGGACCTGCCCTTGAGCACGGCCACCCGCGGGTTGACGCCGAGGGCGCGCGCCACTGCCGGCAGGTCGCGTGCCAGCAGCTGGCCCTGGAGGGTCTTGGTGCCGGTGCTGATCAGCACCTGGCCGCCGGCGAGCAGTGCCGGCACGAGGTAGGCAAAAGTCTTGCCGGTTCCGGTGCCCGCCTCGGCGACCAGACAGTCGCGGTCCGCTATTGCGCTGGCGATCGCTAGCGCCAACTGCTGCTGCGATGGGCGGGAGAGGAATCCGGCTTGGGCGCGCCCCAAAGCGCCGTCGCCGCCAAATGCCGCGGCGACTGCCTCAGTGTATTCGCTCAAACGTGCCGACTCTTGCTCAGGCGGACACGTCTGGCACCAACTGCATCTGCAGGCTCAGGATGTCGTCCTTGATCTGCAGTTTGCGTTTCTTCAATCGCCGCAGTTGCAACTCATCAAAATTGGGCTGCTGTCCAATCGCCTCAATAACGGCGTCCAGCCCCCTGTGCTCGAGCTGCAGCTCGGCAATCCTACGCTTTATTGGTTCCAAATCCGACTCGGTGGCTGCTTTCATGGCTCAATCGGTCAGGTCGGAACTCGACCGATCCGACCCATGGTTGGAAGAGATTACATCATACTGCGCGCGACCCCGCCGTTCAATAAAAGTCTCGTCCCTAGAGGTTGATGGCACGCTTGGCAGAGGCCAGTGCTGCCTCGCGCATGGCCTCCGAGAGTGACGGGTGGGGGTGCGAGGTTCGGGCGATATCCTCACCCGAGGCCTTGAACTCCATCGCCAGGGCCGCTTCAGCGATCAAATCTGACGCCGACGCCGCGATGATGTGCACCCCCAGCAATTCGTCGGTCTTGGCATCGACCAGGACCTTGACGAAGCCCTCCGGGGTGCCCATCCCAAGGGCCCGACCGTTGGCCGCCAGCGGACACTGCCCGCTGTTATAGGCGCGGCCGGCCGCCTTGAGCTGGCGTTCGTTGGATCCGACCCAGGCGATTTCGGGCGAGGTGTAGATCACCCAGGGAATGCAATCGTAGTCGATGTGGCTCTTCTGACCCGCGATTCGCTCGGCGACCATCATGCCCTCGTCCTCGCCCTTGTGCGCCAGCATCGGGCCACGAACCACGTCTCCGATCGCGTAGATCCCTGGCAGCGGAGTCTGGCAGTGCTGGTCCACCGGAATGAAACCACGCTCGTCGGTAGCCAGTCCGATGGCCTCGAGATCAAGGCCGGCAGTGTTGGGGACCCGGCCCACCGAGACGAACAGCCGGTCGACCTCCACGCTGCGGGCCTCGCCCTTCTCGTCGGTGTAGGCAAGCGTAACGCCCTTCCTGGTCTTGCGCACCTTGCCGATGGTCACGCCCAGGTCGATCTTGAGTCCCTGCTTGGTGAAACTCTTCCAGGCCTCGCGTGCAACCGCATCGTCACAGGCCGGCAGGAAACTCGGCAAAGCCTCGAGGATCGTCACCTCGGCGCCAAGCCGGCGCCAAACCGAACCCAGTTCCAGGCCGATCACGCCAGCACCGATCACCCCCAGCTTCTTGGGCACCTCGGAGAGCGCCAGCGCCCCCTCGTTGTCACAGATGACCTTGTTGTCGACCTCGATGCCATCGAGATGCCGCGCCCGTGAGCCGGTCGCGATCACCACGTTCCGGGCTGCAAAGACCTCCGTTTCACCACCCCCGCTGACTTCGATCCGATATCCGTCTTCCCCCGAACCGACAAAACGCCCATGCCCCTTCAGCCAGGCAATCTTGTTCTTGCGGAACAGGAACTCGATCCCCTTGGTCATCTTGCTGACGATGGCGTCCTTGCGGGCCATCATCCGGCCAAGGTCAACCGAAACGCCCTTGACGTCGATCCCGTGTTCGCCCAGGTGATGACTGGCCTTGTCGTACTCCTCCGAAGACGCCAGCAGCGCCTTCGAAGGAATGCAGCCGACGTTGAGGCAGGTACCGCCGAGCGCCGGGGCACCCGCTGGATCAAGCCATTTCTCGACACATCCGACCTTGAACCCAAGTTGTGCGGCCCGGATGGCCGAAACGTACCCGGCCGGACCCGCACCGATGACGATGACGTCGTAGCTTTGCGCCATTCCTTTTCCCCTAGATATCGAGCAGCAGCCGTGCCGGATCCTCCAGCGCATCCTTGACGGTAACCAGGAACAGCACTGCTTCCCGGCCGTCGATGATGCGATGGTCGTAGGACAGCGCGAAGTAGTTCATCGGCCGGACAACAACCTCACCGTTCTCCACCACGGCCCGTTCCTTGGTCGCGTGGATGCCCAGGATCGCCGACTGCGGAGGATTTATGATCGGCGTCGACAACATCGAGCCGAACACGCCGCCATTGCTGATCGAGAAGGTGCCACCGGTCAACTCTTCGATGCCGAGTTTTCCTTCCTGCGCCCGCTTGCCGAAATCGGCGATGGTCTTCTCGACCTGCGCAAAACTAAGTTGATCGGCATCCCTGATCACCGGCACCACCAGCCCGCGCGGCGAGCCGACTGCCACTCCGACGTCGAAGAAACCGTGGTAGACGATGTCATTGCCGTCGATCGATGAGTTCACCAGCGGGAACTTCTTGAGCGCGTGGACCACCGCCTTGACGAAGAACGACATGAAGCCGAGCCGAACGCCATTTTCCTTCTCGAACCTGTCGACGTAGCGCTTGCGCAGCTCGATTACCGGCTGCATGTTGACCTCGTTGAAGGTTGTCAGGATGGCGTTGCTCGCCTGTGACTGCAGCAGCCGTTCAGCCACCCGCTGGCGCAGCCGCGACATCGGTACCCGCTGGCTCTGGCGCCCCGCGAGAATCTTGGAAATATCGACCGGAGCCTTGACCTGGGGCAGCGCGGGGGTCGCGCCGCGCGCCTCCACCGCCGGGGCAGGAGACACCGGCGGTGGTGGCGGTGTCGGTGCCGCTTTGCCCTGGGCCATGGCCTCGATCACGTCGCCCTTGGTGATGCGTCCGTCACGCCCAGTGCCCGTCACGTCACCAGGTCCAAGTCCCGCCTCGGCCATCATCTTGGCGGCCGCGGGCAGCACCACGCCTTTCGAGGCTCCGCCAGCGGGAGTTGGGATCGAATGAACCCCGGGGGCCTGGAAGCCGCCAGTGCTTACGGGCGGTGGCGGTATCGAGGCGGATTCCGGCCTGGCCTCCTTGGGGCTCGCGCCAGCTTCGGCCTTGACCGAGGTGTCGATGATCGCGATCACCTCCTCGGCGACCACGGTCGAACCGTCGCCCTTGCGCACTTCACGCAGAACCCCGGCGGCCGGCGCCGGCAATTCGAGCACGACCTTGTCGGTCTCGATATCGATCAGGTTCTCATCCTGGGCAACCGTTTCGCCCACCTTCTTGTGCCACTGCAGCAGCGTCGCCTCTGCCACTGACTCAGACAGCTGCGGAACCTTGACTTCGAGCAATGCCATTTTGGAACTCCGGATATTAGTTGCGAGCGTCAGTACCGATCAGGTGGTCTTCTTCTTCGGAGTGCGCTTGCCTTCGCCGAGCGCCGCAGCAATGAGGTCACGCTGCTGCGCGAAGTGCTTATCGTAATAGCCCACCGCTGGGGAAGCCGACGCCGGGCGACCGGCGTAGCTCAACTGCTGCCCCGCAACCAGCGCCTCGCCGATATGGTGCTGGACATAGAACCACGCCCCCTGGTTCTGCGGCTCGTCCTGGCACCAGACGATCTGCTGGGCGTTGGCAAACGCGCGCAGCTCGTTCTCGAACGCCTTGTGCGGGAACGGATAGAGCTGCTCGATGCGCAACACGGCAACATTCTGGCTGACCAGATCAGCGCGTGCCGTCAGCAGGTCGTAGTAGACCTTGCCGGTGCAGATTACTACCCGGGTGACCTTCTTCGGATCGATCGTCGGATCGGTTTCTCCAATTACCGGGATAAACCCGCCACGCGCGAACTGCGACAGTGGTGACACCGCAGCCTTGTTGCGCAACAAGGATTTTGGTGACATCACTACCAGCGGCTTGCGGTAGAGCCTGATCATCTGGCGCCGAATCATGTGGAAGAACTGCGCCGGTGTGGTCGGCTGGCAGACCTGGATGTTGTTCTCTGCGCACAGTTGCAGGAAACGTTCCGGCCGTGCCGACGAGTGCTCCGGCCCCTGGCCCTCATAGCCGTGGGGCAGCAGCAGCGTCAGTCCGGAGATCCGGCCCCACTTTGTTTCGCCCGAGGAAATGAACTGGTCGATCACGACCTGCGCACCGTTGACGAAATCGCCAAACTGCGCCTCCCAGATCACCAGGGTTTTCGGCCGGGTGGTGGAATAGCCGTACTCGAAGCCGAGAACCGCCTCTTCCGAGAGCACGGAGTCGATTACGTTGAAGTTGCCCTGGCTCTCGGCGACGTGCTCCAGCGGAATGTACTTGCCCTTGCCCCATTCCTCACGCGCCTGGTCATGGAGCACCGCGTGGCGATGAGTGAAGGTTCCGCGCGCCGAATCCTGCCCCGACAGTCGGATCGAGTAACCATTGGCCAGCAGCGTGGCAAAAGCCATGTGCTCGCCCATGCCCCAGTCGAGTGGCGCCTCGCCGGCCGCCATCGCCGAGCGATCGCGCAAGACCTTTTCGACCAGCGGGTGGAGGCGCAAGGTATCGGGGACCGTGGTGATCCGCTTGCCGATGCGCTTGAGCTCGGCCATCGGCACGGCGGTGTCGGCGGGATCGGTCCATTTGCGGTTCAGGAACGGCTTCCAGTCGCTCGCGAACTTGCTCTTGAAGTTCGACAATACCGGGCCAGAGGAATGGGTTCCGGCGTCCATCGCGGCGCGGAACGCGACCGCCATCTGGTCGGCCTCCTCCTTGGTGATGATCCCTTGCCCGATCAGCCGCTCGGCGTAGATCTGGCGGGTCGTCGGCAACGCAGCGATGCGCTTGTACATCAGCGGTTGGGTGAATGCCGGGGTGTCCTGTTCGTTATGGCCCAGGCGCCGATAGCAGACGATGTCGAGCAGCACGTCCTTGCGGAACTTGGTGCGGAAATCCACCGCCAGCGCCGCCGCGAACGCGACCGCCTCGGGATCATCGCCGTTGACGTGCAGCACCGGCGCCTCGATCATCTTGAGGACGTCGGTGCAATAGAGTGTCGAGCCCCGGTCACGCGGGTCGGACGTGGTAAAGCCGATCTGGTTGTTGATGACAATGTGGACCGTCCCGCCGGTGCCGTAGCCCCGGGTCATCGCCATGTTCAGCGTCTCCATCACCACGCCCTGGCCGGCAATCGCGGCGTCGCCGTGGACCAGCACCGGCATCACCTGGACGCCATCGGTGTCGCCCCGCCGTTCCTGGCGTGCCTTCACCGCCCCCTCGACCACCGGATTGACGATCTCCAGGTGCGACGGGTTGAAGGCCAGGGTCAGGTGGACCGGGCCGCCGGAGGTCGAGACGTCACTCGAATAGCCCTTGTGGTACTTGACGTCGCCGCTGGGAAGATCCGCGGCATGCCGGCCCTCGAATTCCGCGAACAAGTCCTTCGGGCTCTTGCCCAGCGTATTGACCAGCACATTGAGGCGCCCCCGGTGGGCCATGCCGATGACAATCTCCTGCACCCCCTGTTCGCCGGCACGCTCGATGACTTCGGACAGAGCCGGAATGAAACTCTCACCGCCTTCGAGCGAAAAGCGTTTCTGTCCGACGTACTTGGAGTGGAGGTATTTTTCGAGGCCTTCCGCCGAGGTCAGCGATGCCAGGATTCCGATCTTCTTGTCGGCGTCGAAATCCGGCTGCGAGCGTGAACCCTCGAGGCGTTCCTGGATCCAGCGCCTCTGGGCCGGGTCGTTGACGTACATGAACTCGGCGCCAATGGTGCCGCAATAAGTCTCGCGTAGTGCTCCCAGGATTTGGCGCAACGGCGCCGAATCGAAGCCCAGGTAGGTGTTGGCCGCCGAGTAGATATGGGCGTGGTCACCCTCGGTGAAATCGTAGAAATCCGGGTCGAGTTCCCGGATGACCGGACGCTGGCGACGCTTGAGGGGATCGAGATCGGCCCACTGGTAGCCCAGGAAGCGATAGTTGGACACCAACTGCTGCACATAGACCTGCTTGCGCGCCCCGTCGGCATCTCCGCCCACCACCTGGGGTCGCAGCGTCCCTTCGCGCGAGCGCTCGGCAAACGAGCGCACCACGGGATCGTGCGGGACATCGCGGGTATGCTGGTTGCCGTCCGACGCGGGGACAACTTGCATATTGTCGAAATACTCTCGCCAGACATCGGCCACTGAGCCGGGATCTCGAAGGTAACTCTCGTAGAGTTCCTCGATGTAAGGAACGTTGCCGCCGAACAGATAGGAGTTCGACGCAAAGGTTTTCATCATGTGCGCTTCACCTTTCAGGACGAGTTTCTCGTCGAAGATGCCAGGACCGCAGCCTCTCGGCCGGCCCACAGGTCAGCCACCGGTTTTCGGTGACTAAGCCCGCGATTCATGGATTTGAAGAAAGAGTTGTCAGTTCATTGGCACGTTCGGCGAACCGAACAAGGATACTCGCGAAGCATGCAAAGCTCCAACGCCTGGCGTCTTGCGAGCCCCTGTTGCGATGCAGCCAAGCCCGGAGCCGCCGCCAGCCGGGTTCCCCACACTACTCATATGGTTTTCGCCCCCGGCGGGCTACGCGCCGCGATCGGCGTCTCCAAAAAGGCGAGCGCGCCGCCGGAGGAGACCCTCCGGGACGCGCTCGACTTGCTGGCTAAGCGTTTTGCCGGATTAACGCTTGTTCATCGGGATGAATTCGCGGGTCGGATAGCCGGTGTAGAGCTGACGCGGCCGGCCAATTTTCTGGTCGGGTTCCGAGATCATCTCGTTCCACTGCGAGATCCAGCCCACGGTCCTGGCCACCGCAAACATGCAGGTGAACATCGATACCGGGATGCCCATCGCCTTTTGGACGATGCCCGAGTAGTAGTCGACGTTCGGGTAAAGTTTGCGCGAAACGAAGTAGTCGTCCTCGAGTGCGATCTGCTCGAGTTTCATGGCAATCGCGAACAGCGGATCGTCGTGCAGGCCAAGTTCCGTGAGCACTTCGTGGCAGCTCTCGCGCATCAACTTGGCACGCGGGTCATAGTTCTTGTAGACGCGGTGCCCGAAGCCCATCAGCTTGACGCCCGAGTCCTTGTCTTTGACCTGCTTGATGAAATCCCCAATCTTGCTGACGCCACCATCGGCGAGCAGCTTGTTGAGCATCACCAGGCAGGCTTCGTTGGCCCCGCCGTGCGCCGGTCCCCACAGCGTCGAAATCCCGGCCGAGATGCAGGCAAAGGGGTTCGCACCCGACGAGCCCGCCAGACGTACCGTCGAGGTCGACGCGTTCTGTTCGTGGTCGGCGTGCAGGATCAGAATCCGGTCGAGCGCGCGCACCAGCACATCGTTGCGGACGTAGTCTTCGCAGGGCGTGCCGAACATCATCTGCATGATGTTCGCGGCGAACGACAGCTCGAAGCGCGGATAGCGGAACGGCTCGCCGACCGAATACTTGTAGGCCATCGCCATCAGCGTCGGGATCTTGGCGATCACGCGGATGGCCGACTTGCGCCGCGATTCCGGGTCGGTGATGTCGAGGGTGTCGTGGTAGAAGGCGGCCAGCGCGCCGATCACGGCGACCAGAATCGCCATCGGATGCGCGTCACGGCGGAAGCCCGTGAAGAAGCGATGCATCTGCTCGTGCACCATTGAGTGGTTATTGATTTCTGCGCCGAACTGCCCCCGCTCGGCGGCGGTTGGCAACTCGCCATAGAGCAACAGGTAACAGGTTTCCAGAAAGTCGCAATTCTGGGCGAGCACCTCGATCGGGTACCCGCGATAGACCAATTCGCCCTTATCACCGTCGATATAGGTGATCTTGGATTCGCAGGCCGCCGTCGACATGAAGCCCGGGTCAAAGGTGAACTTGCCCGTCTGGCCGTAGATCTTGCGGATGTCGATTACGTCGGGTCCGACAGTTCCCTTGTAGATCGGCATTTCGATCGACGGGGTTCCATCGCTGAAACTAAGAGTTGCCTTGTGTTCGCCTTTCATTTTGCTTCCTCTTCTTCGATAAATACGGGGATGATTCGATCTCCGGTTGTTTCGCCCCCCCCCGAGGCGAAACTGCGATCAGTGCTGTCTCAGCATCGCGAGCACTCGGCGCGTCACCGGGTCATCGAGACCCTGCCTTGGCTCGCCATGTCCTCGAATCAGTTCGAACAGCTCCTTGTCGCCGCAGTCGAGCAAACGCTCCAGCCCGCCGATTTCTTCTTCGCCAAGCAGGTCCTGGTGCACATCGAGAAACCTTCCCAACACAATGTCGTTCTCCAGCAGGCCTCGCCGCGCCCGCCAACGTAACCTCTGACGCCGTTCGGCAAGACCCGGCAATGCCTCCTCCGGCTCCTGTCCGCCAGTTCCGCCGGAGCCCTGCCCCGTCGTACCTGGTTCGCCGGCCATCACCTGCTCGACCCGCCGTCAGCCGAGATGGTTAAAGTAATGGTGGCGGGCGGTGTCGTAGTAACCGCGCCTTACTTCGACCGGCTGCTCCTCGTAGGTAAACGACACCCTGTCCACCTGCAGCAAGGGGGTGCCGACCTCCACCCCCAGCACTTCCGCCTGCTCACTCTGAGCCAATACTGCCTTCAGCCGCTCCTCGGCACGCAGCATCTGGACCCCGAATTCAGCCTCCAGATAGCCATAGAGCAGGCCCTGGTAGCTCTCGAACCCTTCCGCGCTGAAACCCTTGAACCGCTCTGCCGGGAGCCAGATCTCGTCTAGAACCGTGCCCTTCTCGCCAAAACGCAGCACCCGACGGGTCAGGATCACCGCCTCGCCGGGGCGCAGTCGCAGTTGGCGCGCCATGGTGGCCGTAGGCCTGGTGCGTCGGCACTCCAGTACCTTGCCGCCGAGCGACTCGAGATCACCTTCATCCGGGCGCAGTTTCAGGAAGCGAAACTGGTTCACACGTTGCAGGTGCGAGGCGACGAAAGTGCCCCGACCCTGTCTGCGCACCAGCACATTCTCCGCGGCCAGTTCGTCGATCGCCCGTCGGGCAGTGCCATGGCTTACTCCGAAACGGGCCGCCAACTCAGTTTCGCTGGGAATCATGTCGCCAGGTTTCCACTCGCGATCCTTGAGGCTGCGCAGGATCAGCGCCCGGATCTGGCGATAGAGCGGGGCGAAGGTCGGCACTTGGACACCTCCCACCCTATTCGCACCCTCGTCGCCTAGAACCTGTTCGGCCATTGTCTCTGGTTGTCGGTTGGCGCAACTAATTAGCTTATTGAATCATCTAAACACCCGCAAGTCTAGGGGCTTATGTCTTATAACATTGATTAGCTCTAGTTGACAGTAGCCCAGGGTAAATCTAGACTCACCTGCCTGTTACTGCGACCCCTCGGGAGCAGTCTGTCAGGGTTCGTTTCAGCTCCATCCAGCCCCACCGAAGATGAGGAAACCATGAACAAACCAGTCAAACGCGTCGCAGTCACCGGCGCCGCCGGCCAGATCGGCTATGCCATCCTGTTCAGGATCGCCAACGGCGACATGCTCGGCAAGGACCAGCCGATCATCCTGCAGTTGCTCGACATCGAGCCGCAGGTTCCGGCCATGCGCGGGGTGGTGATGGAACTCGATGACTGCGCGTTCCCGCTGCTCAAGAGCGTCGTGGTCACCCACGACCCAATGGTCGCCTTCAAGGATGTCGACTATGCGGTGCTGGTCGGCGCCCGGCCGCGCAGCAAGGGAATGGAGCGCAAGGACCTGCTCGAGGCCAATGGCGCGATCTTCACCGTCCAGGGCAAGGCGCTCGACGCGGTCGCCAGCCGCGACGTCAAGGTGCTGGTCGTGGGCAATCCCGCCAACACCAATGCCTATATCACCATGAAGTCGGCCCCCAACCTGCCGGCCAGGAACTTCACCGCCATGCTGCGCCTCGACCACAACCGCTCGCTTTCCCAACTGGCCGGCAAGACCGGCAAGCCGGTCGAATCCTTCGAGAAGATGGTGGTCTGGGGCAATCATTCACCGACGATGTACCCCGACTATCGTTTCGCCACCGCCGGCGGGGAGTCGGTCAAGGACATGATCAACGACGAGGTCTGGAACAACGACGTGTTCATGCCCACGGTCGGCAAGCGCGGCGCGGCGATCATCGAGGCGCGCGGGTCGTCATCGGCGGCCTCCGCGGCCAGCGCGGCCATCGATCACATGCACGACTGGGTTCTCGGCACCAACGGCAAGTGGGTCACCATGGGAATTCCCTCGGACGGCGCGTACGGCATTCCTGAGGGCATGATCTACGGTTTCCCGGTCACCTGCGCCAATGGCGAGTACCAGATGGTCCGCGATTTGCCGGTCGACGCAGCCGCGCGCGCCCGGATGGACAACACGCTGCAGGAACTTGTCGGCGAGCGTGACGCCATCGCCCATCTCCTCGGGTAACAACTTCCCTGGCCGGCACGTCTCGCGACGCGCCGAGCACTGAAGACCGTGGCCGGATCCGACCCGCTCCGCGAGCGCATGACGATCCGGCCTCTTCTTTGTCTGCCCCGCTCTCGTGTGCGGTGGTCGGCAATCCTCGTTGAAAAGAGCAAGAGATGACAGCAAGCGCCGGCAGCAGGTTTCGCTCCGCCCTGGCAGCGGAGCGTCCGCTGCAGATTCCCGGGGCGATCAACGCCAACCACGCCCTGCTGGCCCAGCAGGCCGGGTTCCAGGCCATCTACCTGTCGGGCGGCGGGGTCGCCGCCGGGTCGCTGGGACTTCCCGATCTGGGCATTTCCAATCTTGACGACGTCCTCACTGACGCCCGCCGCATCACCGACGTCTGCGAACTGCCCTTGCTGGTCGACGTCGACACGGGCTTCGGCGCCTCGGCTTTCAATATCGCGCGCACCGTGCGCGCGCTGATCAAGTCCGGGGCTGCGGCGCTGCACATCGAGGACCAGGTCGGTGCCAAACGCTGCGGACATCGCCCCGGCAAGGAAATCGTCAGCCTGGACGAAATGGTCGACCGGATCAAGGCCGCCGTCGACGCCCGCACTGATCCCGAGTTCTTCATCATCGCCCGTACCGACGCGCTCGCGGTCGAGGGGCT
>JAHYJF010000064.1 GCA_019428955.1 Burkholderiaceae bacterium | reverse complement strand
CGAGGCCACGGGCACCATCTCGAAGCTGGCGAAGCATTCGTCGATCTTGCGGCCGAGTCCGCGCTCGATCTCGCGCACTGCCAGTTCGGAGGCAAATGGCGGGACCTGGTCCTGGAGCTTGGCGAGTTCGTCGGCGATGTCTTCGGGCAGCAGGTCACGCCGCGTCGACAGCACCTGGCCGAACTTGACGAAGATCGGTCCAAGGCTTTCGAGGGCCTCGCGCAGCCGCTCGCCGCGGGGCGCGCTCGGATGCTGCCACAGCCGCAGGGCACGGGCGCACCAGCACGCCAGTCGCGCGCCTAGCGGCGCTTCGGGGTTGCCGGCGGCGAATTCGTCGAGCCCATAGCGCCAGGCTACGAAGACGATCCGGGCTAGTCTCTTGGTGCGCATGGCGTCCTATTCTACGGTCGCTCGCAGGGCGGCGAAATCAAATAGCTCGCGATCGAGCAGATGCGAAGGCCGCACCCTGCCCAGCGCCCCGAAGATGCTCTCGATGCGCCCGGGTTTGCGCCGTTCCCACTCGCGCAGCAGGAGCTTCATCTCCTGGCGCTGGAGCTTGGGCTGCGAGCCGCACAGGTTGCACGGAATCAGCGGGAATTCGCGCCACTGCGCGTACGCCTCGAGGTCGGCCTCCTCGACATAGGCGAGCGGGCGGATCACCACATGAGCGCCGTCGTCGGAGACGAGCTTGGGCGGCATGGTCTGGAGCTTGCCGCCGTAGAACAGATTGAGAAAGAAGGTCTCGAGGATGTCGTCGCGATGATGGCCGAGCGCGATCCGGGTGGCGCCGAGCTCGCCGGCGATCCGATAGAGATTGCCGCGGCGCAGCCGCGAGCACAGCGAGCACATCGTCCGGCCCTCGGGGATCACGCGCTGCACCACCGAAAACGTGTCGCGCCGCTCGATGTGGTGCTCGACGCCGCGTTCGGCCAGGTAGGCCGGCAGCACGCCCTGGGGGAACCCGGGCTGGCCCTGGTCGAGGTGCACCGCGACGAGGTCGAATTTCTCCGGGGAGCGCTCGCGCAAGGTCAGTAGCAGGTCGAGCAGCCCGAAGCTGTCCTTGCCGCCCGACAGGCAGACCATCACCCGGTCGCCGGCGCTGATCATCCGGTAGTCGCCGATCGCGGCACCGGTCAGGCGCAAGAGCCGCTTGTGGAGCTTGTTACGCTTGCGCGCAAGGCGCTCGTCGATCCGTACAGCCACGGCCATCACGGGTGCACGCGCAAGACCTCTATCCCGACGGTGCGGCAATCCGGATAGACATTGGGCTTCTCGATGCTCGCCCGCACGGCCCTTACGCCAGGATAGCTCAGGGCCATGGCGACGATCAGGTCGAGCAGGGTTTCCTGCAGGTTGAAGTGGCGCGAATGCGCGAGTTCGATGGCCCGGGTGCGAATCTCGTCGTAGTCGAGCACGTCGCGCACATCGTCGCGGCCCGAGGTCGAATGCGCCAGCAGCACGTAGAGATCGATGTTGATCAGCACCGGCTGGCGCGTCTCGCGTTCGTAGGCGTGGAAGCCGATCGAGATGTCGGTCCGCAGGTCGCGCATGAACAGCCGGCGGCAGTCGCGCAGCCGGGGGTCGAGCAATTCGCTCACGATTTGTCGTCCAGGTACATCACGTCGCGCTCGAGACCAAGCAGATGCTGGCCGCCGTCGACGATCAGGTTGATGCCGGTAATGGCTGGCGCGGCGGCCAGGAACACCACGGCTGCGACGATGTCGGCGCTGGTCGAGGACTGCCCGAGCGGCGCATGGGAGTGGGCCTTGATGAAGGCCGGTTCGCTCGATTCGCCGGCGATCATCGTGATTCCCGGCGACACCCCGACCACGCGCAGGCGCGGCGCCATCGCCATGGCCATCATCCTGGTGGCGCCCAGCAGGCCCACCTTGCTCAGCGTGTAGGAGAAGAAATCGGGGTTGAGGTGGTCAAGTTTCTGGTCGAGCAGGTTGACCACCATGCCCCGGCCCGATTCGCCGAGCCAGTCGTGGAGCCGGCGCGCCAGCCGGATCGGTGCGCTCAGTTTGGGCCGGGCATGTGCCTCGAGCGTCGCGTATTCGAAGCCATCCGGATCGTCGTACTCGAAGCGCGAGGCGTTGTTGACCACACAGCACAGTCCCGGCATGTGCGTCGCGGCGCCGAAGAGCCGGTCGGTCTCATCCTGGTCAGCAAGGCCCGCTTCGCCCGTTATGGCCTGGCGACCGAGTGCCCGGACAAGGCGCGCGGTCTCCTCGGCGTCGGCGGCCGAGCGCCGATAGTGGACCACCACGTCCCAGCCGGCTTGGGCCATGCCCAGCGCGATATCGCGCCCCAGCCGCTTGGCGGCGCCGGTTACCAGGACAGCTTTAGCAGCGGTGTTGTCGGACATTTTCGGGGTCCGTGCGCGGCGCCGACCCGGCTGGATCGCGAGCGCCCGGAGTGCCGGTTGGCAGGACGGTAGTGTAGCCGATGCCGGCCGGCCGTCAGCGGCTGCGGGGTGACTACAATATTGCCATGTCGGACCTGCCCACCCCCGAGCCCGCAGCCCTGGCGATAAGCCAGGAGTTGGGAGCCGTGATCGCGCAGCGCATCGAGCGTGCTGGTGGCTGGATCGGTTTCGACGCCTTCATGGCGGCCGCCCTCTACGAGCCCGGGCTGGGATACTACAGCGGCAATTCGCGCAAGTTCGGCCGGGGCGGGGACTTCGTGACCGCACCGGAAATCTCCCCGCTGTTCGGGGCGTGCGTCGCGTCCCAGTGTGCGCAATGGCTGGCGGGGGCTTCCGACGGCGTGATCGAGTTTGGCGCCGGCACCGGCATGCTCGCGGCACACGTGCTCAACGAACTCTCGCGGCTCGGGTTCGACGAGGTCAGCTACGGCATCGTCGAGCTCTCGGCGCCGCTGCGCGCGGTCCAGCGCCACACCATCGAGACGCTGGCATCCCACGCGATTGCGCGCGTGCACTGGCATGACGAATTGCCGCGGCGCATCGATGCCGTGGTGCTGGCCAACGAGCTGCTTGACGCGATACCGGTGCGCCGCTTCGTGCTCGACGGCTTGCGGGTGCTGGAGCGGGGCGTCGCGCGCCGTGACCCGGCCGCGGTTGACCGCGAGGATCCCTTTGCCCGGGTCTTCGAGTGGAGTGATCGCCCCGCCGCCCCGGCGTTTGAAGAGCTGGTGCGGCGTGCGCTCGAGCGCTCCGGCTGGCCGGCAGAGGAGCGCGCGATGCCCTACGAGTCGGAACTCGGTGAACAGGCCCAGGCCTGGGTCGAGACGGTTGGGGCGAGCCTCGGGCGCGGCGCCTTGCTGCTCTTCGACTACGGTTTTCCGGCCGGCGAGTTCTACCATCCGCAGCGCAGCGAGGGCACGCTGGCCTGCCACTATCGCCATCGGGTGCACTTCGAGCCCTTCTTCCTGCCGGGACTGCAGGACGTCACCAGCCACGTCGATTTCTCGGCGATCGCCGCGGGCGCGGCCGCGGCGGGACTCGATCCTCTGGGATACACCTCGCAGGCCAATTTCCTGCTCAACGCGGGATTGCTGGAGCGGCTCTCCCAGGTTCTGCCGGAAGACGCGCTGGCGCGTGCCCGGCAGACGCAGGCCATTCAGGCGCTGGTATCGGAAGCCGAGATGGGTGAGCTCTTCAAGGTCATAGCATTCGGCCGCGGACTCGCCGACGACGCCCTGGGGTTCGTGCGCGGCGACCGCTTCGGGGCGCTGGCGTGAAGTGGCTGATAGCAGTCGCACTGGCGCTGTTCATTTTTTCCGGCCTGACGCCATGGTTGCGCCGGATCGGCTTTGGCCGCTTGCCCGGGGATTTCCGGTTCCGGCTCCGGGGGCGCGATTTCGACGTCCCGCTCGCTTCGACCGTGCTGCTGTCGCTGGCTGTCGGCTTGCTGGCGCGCCTGCTCTGAGCGGTTAGTTTCCTGCGCGGGGCATGGCCGCAACCGCCGCCACGCGCGCGGCGTGCAGGGCTTGCTTGATCGACTGGGCGTCCGGACCGACCCGGCGGGCGATCGCGCCGGCGTCGATGGCGCGGATCGCCGCTGCCGCGCTGCGCAGCAAGGTCGCGGGCTCGAAGGGTTTCTGCTCGTAACCGGGTCGGGCGCGGAAGTCGGCTTCGGCGGCCTCGAGGATGCCCTCGAGGCGCTCCGGGCGGCGCATCACGTCGAGCCGTTCGAGCAAATCGACCAGCTGCTCCACCGTGAGACCGGCAGCACGGTGAATGAGGCCGTGTTCGCGGGCCACCAGCACGGCCAGATCCTGGCATTCGACAGGCGCGCGCAGTCGCCGCGAGACTGCCGCCGCGAGGCTCGCCGAACGCGCCTCGTGGTCCGGGTGGCGGGGCAGATCGGCCGCCGGCGTGGTGCCCTTGCCCAGGTCGTGGAGCAGGGCGGCGTAGCGCACCGGCAGCGCGAATCCGCGCCCGGCAGCGTAGTCGATGACCCCCATCATGTGGATGCCGGCGTCGCCCTCGGGGTGCTTGGCCGGATCTTGGGGCGCGTTCCAGAGCAGCGCCAGCTCCGGAATGATCCGCTCGAGCGCCCCGCAACTGCGCAGCACCGCGAACATTCGCGACGGCTGCTGCTCCATCAGGCCACGCGAAATTTCCTGCCAGACCCGCTCCGGGACGAGCGTGTCGACCTCGCCTTCGTCGACCATCAGGCGCATCAGCGCAACGGTTTCCGGGGCGACGCTGAAATCGGCGAAGCGCGCCGCGAACCGGGCCAGGCGCAGAATCCGCACCGGATCCTCGACGAACGACTCGCTGACGTGGCGCAGGCAGCGTCCGGCGAGGTCGCGCCGGCCGCCGTATGGGTCGATCAGCGTCCCGTCCTCGGCGCGGGCAATGGCGTTGATCGTCAGGTCGCGCCGCCGTAGGTCTTCCTCGAGCGTGACGTCGGGCGCGTAGTGCACCTGGAAGCCGCGGTAGCCGCGCGCGGTCTTGCGCTCGGTGCGCGCCAGCGCGTGCTCCTCTCTGGTCTCGGGATGGAGGAAGACCGGGAAGTCCTTGCCGACCGGGCGAAAGCCGCGCGCCACCATCTCCTCGGGAGTGGCGCCCACCACCACCCAGTCATGGTCGGATACCGGCAGTCCGAGCAGTTCGTCGCGAACCGCGCCGCCCACGCAGTAGGTCTTCATCGAGCTGGCCGCCGCGGCACTGTTCGCATCAGGGCCTCAGTCGGGCGCCTTGCGGTAGGGTTCCTCGTCGGGCATGAATTCGTGCTCGGCGCGGGCTCCATCGCACCACTCGCGCATCTCCTCCAGGTCCATGATTGCCTCCATGTAATCGCGGTTCCGGCCCGGCACACTGACCTCGTAGGTCGCCAAGCGCGCTACCACCGGCGCGTAGAAGGCGTCGGCGGCGCAGAAGTTGCCGAACAGGAATCGTCCGCCGCCGGCGTGGGCGCTGCGCAACTCGCCCCACATCGTCGCCAGTCGCTCGATCTCGCGCAGTACTTCGGCGTTGAGGCTGGCACCGACTTCCGGCAGGTGTGCCGCGATGTTCATCGGCAGTGACTTGCGCAGCGCGGCGAAGCCGGCATGCATTTCGGCGCACACCGAGCGCGCCCGCGCCCGCCAGCGCTGCTCCGCCGGCCAGACGCCCGCCTGGGGAAAACGTTCCGCCAGGTACTCGGCGATGGCAATCGAATCCCAGACCACGAAGCCGTCGTCGACCAGCACCGGCACTCGCGGCGGGGCGCCGAGCCGTGCGATCGTGGCGGCGAATTTCGGGTCGGAGAAGCGGACCATCCGTTCCTCGAAATCGATTCCCGCCTGGCGCATCAGCAACCAGGCGCGCAACGACCACGACGAGTAGTTGCGGTTGCCGATATAGAGCGTGAGCATAGTGCTGATCCTTCAGTGTGGGCGCTCACCCGAGGCCGCGGCGCGCCAGGTAGCCCGGCACGATGGCGGCCAGCGGGGTCGGATCGATCCCGAGGTCCGGGTCGATTGGCCCGGAGGCAACGTTGTCGATGGCCAATGAATCGAAGTTGTCGCGGCTCATGATGGTTGGCCCCGGTGCGAACTCGAGGGCCGCCGCCTGCAGCCAGCCGAGCGGGTCGGGCAGCGGCAGCACTGGTGCCGTGCGTCCCGCCCAGAGTCCGGCGAGGGCGAAAAGTTCCGCGAGCGTGAACACCTGTGGGCCGGCAAGTTCGTAGCAGTGCCCGATGGTCGCACGATTTTCCAGGCAGGCGACGATCGCCTGCGCGACATCGCCGACGTAGACCGGCTGCAGTCTGGTGCCGGCACGGGCCAGCGGTACCACCGGAGCGAAGCGCTGCAGGGTCGCGAAGGTGTTCATCAGCTTGTCCCTGGGCCCGAAAATGACCGATGGGCGCAGGATCGTCCACTCGATCCCGGGCGCCTCGCGCAGCACCTGTTCGCCCGCCGCCTTGGAGCGCAGGTACATCGACGCTCCGGAATGCCCGTCGTCGGCCACGCCCAGCGCCGACATGTGGATGAAGCGGCGCACCCCCTGGCGCGCGCAGGCGGCGACGATGCGGCTGGGCAGCGCCACGTGGGCGCTGGCAAACTCCGCACCGAACGGTTCGGCTGACGACCCGTGGAGAATACCGACCAGGTTAACGACCGCGTCAGAGCGTGCCACCAGCCCATCCAGTTCGCTGTCATCGTGAATGTTGGCGGCGCAGATCTCGACCGTCGGCAGCGGCCGCAGGTGTGCTGCCCGCAGCGGCCGGCGGGTGGGCACAATCACCGCGCGATTGGTCTCGACGAGGCGCTCCGCGAGGCTGGCGCCTACGAAGCCTGAACCGCCGATAACCAGAACCCGCCTGTAATCCATGCCGACCCCCATCTGTGTCATGGTAGCTCGCTGGAAGACGCGGGGGCGGGTTGGATGCTGCCCAGCCACTTGCGCAGCGATTGCGGCTGCCCGGTAAATGCGGCCGCGTAGTAGGTGGTGTTCGAGAGCACCTTCTTCACGTAGTTGCGGGTTTCGTTGAACGGGATGATCTCGGCGAAGATCGCACCTTCGACCTTTCCCGGCAGGGCGGCACGCCAGCTGCGCGAGCGGTTAGGGCCGGCGTTGTAGCCGGCCGAGGCCAGCACCGGCGAGCCGTCGAGGTCCTCGAGCGCCTTGGCGAGGTAGAAGGTCCCGAACCGCAGGTTCACCGTCAATTCGTTGAGCTGTTCCGGGTGGAACTTGGCAACCCCCAGCTTGCGGGCGATCCAGCGCCCGGTGGCCGGCATGATCTGCATCAGGCCCTTCGCCCCGGCGCCAGATCTGGCGTCCATGATGAAACGCGACTCCTGGCGGATCAGCCCGTAGACCCACGCCGGGTCGAGATTGTGCTCGGCGGCGGCGCTGGCGAGATGCTCGCGAAACGGGGTCACGAAGCGCAGGCTGAAGTCATGCTCGTTGCGGGTGCGGCTGGCGGTGTTGACGCACCGGTCCAGCACCGAGCGCTGGCAGGCCCAGGTGGCGGCGGCCAGCAACTGGCGATCGCTCATCCCGCGCAGCTGGTAGTTCCACTCCTTGTTGCCGTCGGAGCGCAGTCCGAGCTCGTAGAAGCGCAGCGCGCGCTCGAAGCCGGGATTGGCCGCGGGCGCGGCCATTTCCGAAGGCGTTGCGGCCGAGCTGCGGGCCGGCAGTTTGGTGAGTTCGCCCAGTTCCTCGGCCGCGAGCTGGCTGTAGAAATCAAATCCATCGGCAATGCTGTGGAACTGCGCTTCCGACTCGGTAAGCAAGCCCTGGGCGCGGAGCGCCCGTCCGCGCCAGTAGACCCAGGCAGGTTCCCGGCGACTGGCCGGGCTCATCCGCTCGGTGGTGGCCAGCAGCAACGGCCAGTCCTGGTCGCGCAGCGCGGCGCGGGTGAGCGTCTGCCAGGTTTCGTCCGAGGCTCGGGCGTTTAGCGAGCGCAGCGCCCACTCGTGCGCCCCGGGGTCGAGCCGGCGCATCGCGGCGGCGGCGACCTGGGACCAGGCAAAGTTGCGCTCGCTCTCGCTCAGCGTCGCCGCGGCCGCTGCCAACAGTTGCGCGGCATTTTCCGGCTTGCTGCGCGCCAGCCGCGCCAGGGCTATCAAGGTCAGCGTCGAATCCGGGTCCCTTGCCAACGCGCGCTCCGGCTTGGACAGTGCGATATTGACGTCGGAAGCGTCATAGCCCAGCAAGCCGGCGACGATGCCGATGGTCGCCGTCGAATTCTGTTCGATCGCCAGGCGCAGCCTCTGGCGCAGCTCCTTGGGCCCAAAGGCGCCGGCATTGAGCAGCGTGACCAGCAAGGCCTCGCAGTTTTCGTCGAGGTCACGCATCTGATCCAGCGCACCAAGGGCCTCGGCACCGACCGCCGCGCCGCGCAACAGCCTGGCCTTGCCCGCGAGACAGAAGACCCGCTCGTCGTCGCGCAGGATCCACGCCGGGAACTCAGCTTCGAATGTCGCCCACTCGCCGCGCTTGCCCAAGCGCAGCAACCAGTCGCGGCGCAGGAGGTCGGCCACCAGTGCCGTCGGTCGCGGCTTCAGGAATGCCCGCACTTGCTGGTCGATCAGCGCGCTGTCAGTGTCTTCATCGGCCAGCGCCAGCCGCAACCGCCAGTAGTCCAGATAGGGCTCAAGGCCAGGAGGCGCCACGGCGCCGGCAACGGCCGCCTTGAAGCGTTCCTTGTCCCCTGCCGCCGCGGCATTGCGCGCCTGCACGAAAGCCTCGGAGCCAGGAGTCAGCTTGGCGCTGGGCGCAGTCGCGGCCCAGCCACTCTCGGCGGCGACGGCAAGGCACCCCAGTGCGCCTAGAATCAGTATTGTTGCGGCAAAGCGTCCTGCGCGCATTGAGACCTTATATGCGAAACACATCGCGATCGAGAATAACATGCGTCAGTGTCGCCGCCTTCAGCCGCCAGGGTGCCCGCGCGGCGCTCCTCGCTTGGCGGATGGGCCTGCCGGAGCAGGAGCGCGCCGCCGCCGAACGCGCCCTCGTGACCACACTACTGACGCGGCTTCCTGCCGACCCCGCGGGCCTGTGCCTGGGGGCCTATCTGCCGTTGCGGGGCGAGCCTGACCTGCTTGGCGTGCTGGCGCAATGGGTGGGGAGTGGCGGCACTGTTGGCCTGCCGGTCGTGGTCCGAGCGGATGCGGCGCTGGAATTCGGCCGCTGGGCGCCGGGGATGGCCGTAGTGCTCGAACGCTTCGGCGTCGCTCGTCCCGAGCCCTTCGAGCGCGTCATGCCGGACCTGATGGTGGTTCCCTGCGTGGGCTTCGACGAGCGCTGCTTCCGGCTCGGCTATGGCGGGGGCTACTACGATCGCACCCTGGCGGAGCATCCCTGCCGCGCCATCGGGGTGGCCTACGACGGTTGCGAGATTGCCCGGTTCGAGGCCGGGGAACACGACATCGCCCTGGCCGAGATCGTCACCGAGACTCGGCTTCTGCGCCCTCCACGCTGAGGTCGTGGCTGGCTTCAGCAGTGGCGTCGGTGCCACTGCGGCGGCGGAACCAATAGGCGAACTTCCTGGGGTCGAGCGCCTTGGCGAAGTGATAGCCCTGCGCGCGATCGCAGCCGAGCGCCGCCAGTTCATTGAGCACCGCCACGTTCTCGACACCCTCGGCCAGCGCTTGCAGACCAAAGGTGTGGGCGAGATCGACCAGCGCCTTGACGATCTTGCGATCGGCGGGCTCGGTCAGGATGTCGCGCACGAACGACTGGTCGATCTTGAGTTCCGAGAGGGGAAACTGCTTGAGATAACTGAACGAGGAATACCCAGTGCCGAAATCGTCGATCGACAGCCGGCAGCCGTGCTTGCGCAATTGAGTCATGAAATCGATCGCATGGGCTTCGTTCTCGACGATGGAACTCTCGGTAAGCTCGAGCATCAGCCGGTGGGCGGGGACGTTCCAGGTCTCGAGCGCCTGTCCGACCATCGCCGGGAAGGTGTTGTCGAGCAGGGTCACCGCCGACAGGTTGATGGCCACCGAAACGTCGATGCCCTGGCTCTTCCAGAGGCTGGCGTGACGCAGCGAGGTGTTGAGCACGAACTGGGTCAGTTGCCCCATCATGCCGCGCTCCTCGCAGAGCGAGGCAATCAGTGCCGCCGCGACCGGGCCCTTGCCCGGCCTGATCCAGCGGACCAGTGCTTCGGCCGCGACGCACCGGCCACTGATGACGTCGATCTGGGGCTGGAAATAGACGTCAAGCTCGTTGCGGTTCAGCGCCTCCCGAACCTCCGCTTCCAGCATATTGCGGCGCATCGTCGCCGCGCTGGAGTCGACCCGGGAGATCATGACGTTGTCGTCAGTGCGCTGGGCGCGCCGGCAGGCTTCGCCGGCCTCACGAACGAGCACCAGCGCCTCGGCCAGCTTGCCGCTGGGCGACCAGGCGCCTCCGACCACGGGACGCAAGGTTACCCGGGAGGTCTCGCCATCGTCGTGCCTGGCGATGACCGGCCGCAGCAGGCTTTCGCGCAAGGTGCGCCCGGCGAGTTCCGCCAGCTCTTCGTTGGGCAGATTGCACAACAGCACCCAGATTTCGTCGGGCGACACGAAGCAGTAGCGATCGCCCGAACGCAGCATTGCTTCGACCCGCCGCGAGATCTCGGTGAAGACCTGCCGGGTGTGAGGTTCCTGCGCCAGGGCCTGGATGCGATCGGAGCGCTGGAGCGCGACGCTCAGCAGTACCGTCGACCCGGGGGCGTTGGCGTTGTGCTGGCGCATTGCCAGCGCGAGCAGGTCCTGGGGGGCGAGCCGGGCTTGGGTCGTGGCTTCGCCGCCGCTCACGGTTTCGGCGCCGAGCGGCGCAGATTCGAGCTCAGAAGAGTTTGTTTTCACGTTCCAGCTCCAGGCCGTAGTAGTCGCGTGTCTTCAGGCCAAAGGCACCAGTCGGAAGTCCGCGCACGATGCGCAGCGTCCTGCCTTCCCGGTCATAGGTGTGCTCCAGAAGATTGCGCGTAAATGGTTTGGCGAGTGCCGTCTTGTCTGCTGACGTCAGGACCAGCACCTTGGGTTCAAGCCGGCGCACCCGGTTGTGGGCCAGGACCACGGCCACCTCGCCGCTGGATAGCTCGACTGTCGAGCCCACCGGGAAAATGCCGATGGCCTGGACGAACTGCTCGACCAGCGGTTCATGGAAAGATACTCCAGACCACTGGTAGAGATTCATCAGTGCCTTTTGGGGCGGCGACGGGTTGGCATAGGGCCTGGTCGAGACGAGCGCCGCAAAGCAGTCGGACAACCCGGCGATCCGCCCGTAAATGCCGATCTGTTCGCCCTCCAGGCCATGGGGATAACCCGAGCCATCGAGCCGCTCGTGGTGCTGGGCGATGCCGGCACGCACTTCCTCGGGCAGGTCACCGTTCGCCGTGAGAACCTCGAGCCCGAACTCGACATGGTTCTTGATTTTCTCGAATTCTTCCGGGCTAAATACTCCGGGTTTGTCGAGCAGTGCCCGAGGCAGCTTGGTCTTGCCGACATCGGCGAGCATGCCAATCATGCCGAGGTGCGACAACTCGGAGCGCGGCAGCCCCAGGTGACGCCCCAGGGCGACCATGTACAGGGCGACCTTGACCCCATGGTTGTACGTATAGAGATCCTCGTCGCGCAGCTTGGCCACCCACATCATCGCATCCGGGTTGCTGATCATGCTGTCGACGATGTTCTCGACGACCTGGCCGACATTCTGGACCTTGACCTCGCGGCCGTTGCGAATGTCGTTGATCAGCGCGTTGATGGTTGCTTCTGACTCCTGGAAGGTGAGGCTGGCGCGCGGCAACTCCTCCTTGACATCGCCGACCTCGGGATAGGGCTCGAGTTCGACCGAGGGCGGGAGCAACTTGCGAATTTCCGCCAGTTGATCCCCGGACGAGGCGTTGCGGGCGGACTTGTGCCGCTTGGTATTCTTGGTGGGGACCATGATCCGGGCCACGAAATCCACCGCCTCGCCCAGCCAGGACTTTCCTTCCGCTCCAGGGGCCTGGTCAGGCGGCATCCCGAAGACAGTAGCGAAGCGCTTGCTGGTCGAGCGTTTGACCTCGAGCGTGGCCCGCGAGTCGTGGGGCCGGGATCGAATAGCGCGGTTCTCGTGCAAGGCCTGCTCGAGTCCCGCCAGCCCCGGGGCATCGCGCAACGATTGCGAGCGCAGCGGCAGCTTGATCACTGGTCGAGATGCGGCCTCGGCCGCCCGGATCGTCGCCGCCATGCCGTTGCGCGACAGTTCGAGGTCGACGTAGACGTACTGGCAGTAGAGCGCGAGGGTCTGGACCGCCTCCGGGGCCTTGATTTGGAAGCCCTGCATCACAAACGGCGTGTCGGTCCAGGGCCGATCGAGTTCAACGACGAACATGCCTAGTGCCAGGTGCTGGACCGTGATCCGGTAGCGCTTGACGCTGCGTCCCGGTTTGCTGCCTCGGCTGGCGTCTGCGGGGTTGATGTCCGTAGGAGTGAGAACTTCCACTCCCGACGGGCCCTGCGCGCCGATCGTGAGATCATGCTCGGTCGCCCGATAGTCGGATGCGGCTTGCCCTGCCCGGGCGCGCGGCGTCGTTGCGCCGTCGGTAGGCGCGGAACGTGCCCTGAATCTGGGTTCTGCTGCTGCCATCTCGATTTATCCCGTTGCCTGTCGTGATCTTGACGACGCGCGGTGGCGCATCCATGTACACAAGAACAGCTCGTGGCGTCAACGCGGGGCAGCATCCGACCAACGGAGCGAACCGGGGATCAAGTGGGGCGCCAGCGCACTGGCACTGTGTTTCCGGCGCCACGCACCGGGCCGTGGAATCAGGCTGGGCCCGGTCCCGGCAAGGGCAGGGAGTCGACCAAAGCGAGACTCGGCTCCGAGCGGTTGAGGGTATAGAAATGCAGGCCGGGGGCGCCGCCGTCCACCAGCCGCTGGCACATCCGGGCGACGACTTCGAGACCCAGGGCGCGGATCGAGGAATGGTCATCGCCGTAGTCGGCCAGCCGCAGCCGCAGCCAGCGCGGGATCTCGGCGCCGCAGGTGTCAGAGAACCGTGCGAGCTGGACGAAATTGGTGATCGGCATGATGCCGGCAACGATCGGCACGTCTAGCCCCATGCCGGCGACCTCGTCGCGGAAACGGAAATAAGCGTCGGCATTGAAGAAATACTGCGTGATGGCCGAGTTGGCGCCGGCGCGCACCTTGGCGACGAAGGCCTCGAGGTCGGCGCGCGGCGAGCCCGCCTGGGGATGGACTTCCGGGTAGCCAGCGACTTCGATGTGGAACCAGTCCCCGGTTTGCTGGCGCACGAAGGCCACCAGGTCGGCGGCGAAGTGGAATTCTCCGGCGTGGCGCACCCCCCAGGCCGATGGGAGGTCCCCGCGCAGCACCACCAGGCGGCGGATTCCGAGGGCCCGGTAGCGGCCCAGCAGTTCGCGGACCGATTCGGCCGTGCTGCCGTAGCCGGCGATGTGGGGTGCCACGGTAAGCCCCTCGGCCGCGATCTCGGCAACGGTCGAGAAGGTCTTGTCGCGGTTGGCCCCGCCGGCACCAAAGGTCACGCTGAAGAACTCCGGGGCAGCCCGGGCCAGTTCCCGGCGCGCCACCCGCAGCTTGGCTTCGCCCTCGCTCGTGTTGGGCGGGAAGAACTCGAAGCTGATGTCCGGTTTCATGGCGTCGTTGTCCGCTCGGTCAACCTCGATGATCTCGACCTGGCTGGGGTGTCGCCCGGGGACGGGCAATCGTCCCCGGTTGCTTCTGGTAGTGCTAGTAGCGGTAGGTGTCGGGCTTGTACGGGCCCTCTACCGGCACGCCGATATAGGCGGCCTGTTCAGCGCTCAGTTCAGTCAGTGTCGCGCCCAGTTTGGCCAGTTGCAAGCGGGCCACTTTCTCGTCGAGGTGTTTGGGCAGGACATAGACCTTGCCGCGCTCGTAGTAATCGGTGTGGGTCCACAACTCGATCTGGGCGATCGTCTGGTTGGCGAAGCTCGCGCTCATCACGTATGACGGGTGTCCCGTGGCGCAGCCCAGGTTGACCAGCCGCCCCTCGGCCAGCAGGATGATGCGCTTGCCGTCGGGGAAGATGATGTGATCGACCTGCGGCTTGATGTTCTCCCATTCGTACTGGGCCAGCGACGCCACTTCGATCTCGTTGTCGAAGTGGCCAATGTTGCAGACGATCGCCTGGTCCTTCATCGCCGCCATGTGCCGGTGGGTGATGATGTCGCGATTGCCCGTGGCAGAGACGAAGATGTCGGCCTTGTCGGCCGCGTAGTCCATGGTCACCACGCGATAGCCTTCCATCGCAGCCTGGAGCGCACAGATCGGGTCGCACTCGGCCACCCAGACCTGCGCCGAGAGTGCGCGCAGCGCCTGGGCGCTGCCCTTGCCGACGTCGCCATAGCCGGCAACCATCGCGACCTTGCCGGCGATCATCACGTCGGTGGCGCGCTTGATGCCGTCCACCAGCGATTCGCGGCAGCCGTAGAGGTTGTCGAACTTGCTCTTGGTGACCGAATCATTGACGTTGATCGCCCGAAACGCCAGCTCGCCGCGCGCCGCCCTCCGGTAGA
>JAHYJF010000462.1 GCA_019428955.1 Burkholderiaceae bacterium | reverse complement strand
ATCCGCTGGTTGACCAGCGCATCCGCCTGGCCGATGGCCGGACCGCCCCGCTCGCCGCCGAGGCCCACGCCGACCCGATCGCCGAAGCGGTGCGCTGGAGCATCTGCGAGGGCGAGCTGATCCAGGCAATGGGGCGCGGGCGCGGCGTCAACCGCTCCGCCGATACGGTGCTGGAGATCGACCTGCTGAGCGACGTCGTTTTGCCGGTGACGGTGGACGCGCTTGTGCCATGGTCCGAGCTGCGGCCGACCCGACGCGACCTCATGGCGCTGTCGGGGCTGGTGCTGGAGAACGCCGCGGACATGGCGGCCTGCTTTCCCGAGCTCTGGCCCTCGGCCGATGCCGCCCGGCAAGACCGGTCGAGGAGTGTGACAAATGACTATTATAGAGACCTCTATAATAGCCAAATGTCACACTCCTCCGCGGAAGTGACCTACCGGCCCGCCGGGGCCGGCCATCGCGCCCGAACTGCGCATGTCGATCTCGCCCGGATCCCGGATCCAGAAGCCTGGCTGACCAACCGCCTCGGGCCTCTTGCCCATTGCGATATCGCAGCGCCGCTCGGCGAGCAAGATACACAGCACGCACGGCCGGACGGACTGGCATCGCGCCTGACCAGCAGCTTGCAGGCCGTGATCGCCACGCGCCGCGCCGCTCTCGATGCGCTGGCTGCGCGGCTGGAGGCGGTTGCACCAACATCCTTTTCCACAACCCCCAACCCCACAGAGGAGGAATGATCATGTGTTTCGACACATTGCGCGTCTACGACGCCGGCACCTGTACGACGTGGCCCTGCCCGATTGGTACCACGAGGCCAACCGGCTCTGCGAGCAAGAGGGCGTCAACTGGCATCACGCGTTCACGCGTGTGCTGGACTGCTACAGCATGCCGCTCACCGATGACGGTTGCGAGGGAGGCTGGATCGAAGTGCGGTTCTGGCCGAGTGCGAGGGTTGGCTCCTTCGTGCTGATCGATACGGAAGCCGGCATCATCGAACAGGTCCTCGTTCCGAACCCGGCCGACTGGCTGCCTTTCCTGACCCAACACATCACGCCGTTGATCTCTGCTGCGGCACAGGCGGCATCCTCGGCACAGCAACGCAAGTTGACACCGCGCATTCATCGCCTGGGCGCGCCATGGCGAGGGCAAGCATATCGAGCGTGAGACGGGGCTGAGCGAGATCGACCTCGACAAGGACCGTCGCTGGGCCGCGCGCTATCGTCAGGCCATGGCGCAGACCGAAAAGGAAGGCGTGAAATGAAACAGCATCGCCAAATCGGCTTTGAGCGCCACGACGGTTGTGATGTGGGCCGCGATCCGCGCGCCATGTCCACGGCCAAGCTGGAGCAGCTGGTCCATGCGCGGGTGTCGCCGCTGCGCGCCCTGTGCCTGAAATGCCTCGATTGCTGCAACGGTTCGGCGCAGGAGGTCCGGCTCTGCACAGCGATCGACTGCCCCAGCTGGCCGTTCCGTATGGGCAAGAACCCGTGGCGTACTCCGCTGGGTGCTGAGGCGCATGCCCAGCGTGCCGCCACCATGAACCGCAATCGCGCGTCTGCCTTAACCGCGCCCGAGAAAACTCAGGCCCAAATCGAAGCCTCGGCTTCGGATGGGGTGGGGGTACCAAACCACACGGCCGTCGATTTTCCCCTGACAGAAATGGACGACGAAGAAGGCGGTGCATCATGAAGGCGATGCGGTTCACCCCCCACGGCTATGGCGGCGAGCGCCGCGACCTTGAGCAGGTCAAACGTGATGGGTGGCACGAGCGGGGCGTCCTTGCTGTCAGCGTTGACGACCAGCGCCTGACCTGGCCCGAGCGCGAACTGGTCGAACAACTGGGCACGAAACTCTATGGCAAGCGGCCTGCCCTGCGGGAGGTGCGCCGTGGGGGATAGCAAGACCTG
>JAHYJF010000461.1 GCA_019428955.1 Burkholderiaceae bacterium | reverse complement strand
GTTTCAGGATTTGTACCGCCAGGCGCTGGGCGGCGCGCGGTTGCAGCAGCATGCGCAGCGGCGCCGGCGAAGGCTCGAACTGCGCCTTGGCCCCACGGAACAGGAAAACCGGGCCGCAGGCCCCGTGGGCGGCGAGTTGCAAACGACGCAGATGTTCGGCGCGGGTGCGTTCGTGCGGGAGCCAGGCGAGCAGGGCGCCAAAACTGGCACTGCGCAACGCCTGTTCGACCGCCCAGATCCGGTCGGCAGCCTGAACCGCCTCGACCAGGATCAGGTAGTCGAGATCGATGCCAAAACCCGCCAGTGCCGGCGCGTACGGAATGTGCGGCGGGCCAAGCAAGATCACGACCCGGCGCTCACGGGTCAGCTGGCGCAACACCGGAATGAGCAGGCGCAACTCACCGACCCCGGGTTCGTTGGCGATCAGTTCGGTGAGCGCTCCGATCGGCCAACCGGCTCCCGGCAGTTCAGCGTCGAGTGCCGCGAACCCGCTCGAGAGCCCCGGCGAGGAGCTGCGTTCGAGCTGGTCGGCGCGCCATACCGCAGGCGGCAGCGCGGCGAGCTGTTCGGTTGCGGAAAGCGCCGGTGCAGGCGCTGGCTTGACGGCCGATTTCATTGCTCACTCTCGCTCTTAGAGCGCCTTCCCGCCGCGAACCAGCCCGACGCCGATGCCTTCGATGGTGAAGGCATCGCGCCTGGTATCGAGCACGATCGGGGAAAAATCCGGATTCTCGGGCAGCAGTTCGACCTGGTGGCCCTGGTGTCGCCAGCGCTTGACGGTTACTTCGTCGCCGACCCGCACCACCACGATCTGGCCGTTACGCGCTTCCTCGGCGCGTCGGACCGCCAGCAGGTCGCCATCGAGGATCCCGGCATCGCGCATGCTCATGCCGCGCACCTTGAGCAGGTAGTCGGGGCGGGTATCGAAAAGGGCGGGGTCGAGCGCGTAATTGGCCTCGACGTGTTCCTGGGCGAGGATCGGGCTGCCGGCGGCGACCCGCCCGATCAGCGGCAGGGTCAGTGCGACCTGGACGGTATGGGCCAGTGCGGAACTGTCCTCGTCGGGCATCACCATGATCCTGATGCCGCGCGAGGATCCCGACGCCAGCTCGATGGCGCCCTTGCGGGCCAGAGCCTTGAGGTGTTCCTCGGCGGCGTTCGGCGAGCGAAACCCCAGTTCAGCGGCGATCTCGGCGCGGGTCGGGGGGAAGCCCGTCTGCGCGATATGCCGCTGGATCAGGGTGAGAATCTCCTGCTGTCGGGCGGTGAGGGCTCGCACGGATAATCTCCAGCTGGTTTGCAATACTGTATTTTTATACAGGAGAAAAGATTTTTCAAGCTTATTTATGACCGTCTCGCCGGCGGCGTGGCGCCCGGGACGGCGAGAGCACGCTGCGCTCACCGTGCAGATGCTGGCGCGCCACACCCGAAAGTATGAGATGCCGCCAAACCTGTTGTGCAGCTACTCCGGCCTATGGCACAGTCGTTCACGGTTTCTTTGGTCGGGCAGGCTTGGTCGCGGCGGTGATGGTGCCGGGGCCTGGAAATTGGGGGGTTCGAGGGCGATGAGTACCAAGCTATATGTCGGCAATCTGCCTTGGCGGGCGACCGAGGCGCAGTTGGCCCAGTTGTTTGGAACACATGGCGAAGTCGTCGACGCCAAGATCGTCAACGACCGCGAGAGCGGTCGCTCGCGCGGCTTCGGGTTTGTCACCATGACCGATGCGACGGCAGCCCGGAACGCGATCAGCGCCCTCAACGGTTCGCCGCTCGAAGGTCGCGACCTGGTCGTCAACGAGGCGCGTGACCAGGAAGGCAGCGGACCCCGGCGGACCGGCGGCGGTGGCGGCAGTCGTGGCCCATACGGCGGGGGTGGCGATCGCGGCGGCTATCGTGGCGGTGGCCACGATGGTGCTTAGCTCGCGCCCCGAGGCAGCCTGAGCATTCCCCCGGACTA
>JAHYJF010000460.1 GCA_019428955.1 Burkholderiaceae bacterium | reverse complement strand
CCGAGGTCGACGTGGTGATGGAGTTCCGCGAGACCGACGACGACCCGGGTGGGCCTGGCCCCGCCTGGAGCGGCTGGAGCCGGATCGACGGCCACGAGATCGAAGCGCGGGCGGTGCAAGCCCGCGCTATCCTTCTGAGCTCCGACCCGGGCTTCGCACCCCGGGTGAGCGCACTTGGACTTCATGCAGACGGGGTGGCCTGATGGCACAGACGACAAGCTTTGCAATCGCCAATGACAGCGGCGTCGCCGTGCGCGCGCGCCTTAACGAGGTGCTGGCAGCGCTTGCCTCGAGCAACGCAGGCGCAGTGGCGCCGGTGAGCACCGTTCCCGGCATGCTCTGGTTCGACACCGGGGTGACGCCCCCGACCTTGCGCCGCCGCACCGCCGCCAATGACGGCTGGCAGGCCGACCGCGACCCGGTGCTGACCACCTTTGACAGTTCGCGCATAACCTTGCGCAGTGCCGATGGCGCCGAGACCCTCGCCGATTTCCTCGCCAATGGCGGCGCCTATCTGCGCCACGACAACGTCAACCGCTTCTGGACCACCGCGACCGGCGCCGAGATCTACGGCGCGCTCGAGGTCGACACGCTCAACGGCGCCGCGCTCGCCGGGGGCTACTTCGTCCCCAACTCGTCGCTTGTCGATGATGGCACCAAGTCGAGTGGCACCTACACGCCCGCGCCCTCGGCCACCTCGGGCAACTTCCGCAAGGTGGCGAATGGCGGCGCCTTCACCCTTGCCGCTGTCACGGGGACCAACTCCTTCACGGCACTCGTGCTGATCACCAACACCGCCAGCGCGGGCGCAATCACCCTCTCGGGCTTCACGAAGACCACGGGCGACCCCTTCACCACCACGTCGGGCGACGCCTTCTTCGTCTTCATCGCCAAACTCGGCGACAAAACCATGGCCAGCGTGGTGGCGCTGCAATGAGCGCCTTTCCCCTGATGCCCATCCTGCCGCCACGCGACATCCTGCGTGAGGTCACGCTCTTTGCCGCCGTCACCGCGACCGCCGCCAGCATCGTGATGCCCGCAGGCGTGCGCGCGGGCAATCTGGCACTCCTCTTCGATGCCCCCGCGGGCGGCAACTCGCCGCGCGTGGTGCCGGGCGGCTTCACCTCGCTTTATGCGATCGCCACCAGCGGCAACTGGGGCCGCCATCATGGCGTGGCAATGCGCGTCATCGCGAGCGCCGCCGAGGGCGGCACGACTCTGACGGGGAGCGCGGGCACCGTCGACTCGGGCACCGGTGTCGTCAATAGCCGCAAGATCCTGCTGGTGTTCCGCGGCAACGTACCGATCCGCAACGCGACCTATGTGCCGGGCGTCAGCACCGGCTCGAACAACAACCCCAGCACCGTCACGCTCAACTCGGGCGCGGGCACGCCGCCTCTGATCCTCTGGGGCTGCATCTCGACCACCGCGCATGCGACGACACCCTTCGAGGCGGGCTGGACCAGCCCCGCCTTCGGCGCCGAGGTTGCCATCGAGGCGCTGCGCGTGGGCTACACCATCGTCAACCGCGGCGGCACGCCTTTGAACCAGGCGGTCGACATGACCGACCTCGGCTCCTCGAACATGATCACCGCCGCCTATGTCACCCTGGAGGGATGAATGCTGGAACTGCGTGACAACGGCAAGCTGGTGCAAATGGTCGCCGAGGGCGGCTGGGTGACGCTGCCCAATGGCGACCGGGTCTCGCCCGCGCAGGCGGGCTGGTCGAATGCGGATGGGTTCAGCCTTGTGGCGGCAGCCAAGGCTGCGGCAGAGGCGCTATCATTGCCGGAACCCACAGCCGAAGAGCGGCGCGCGGCGCTGGCTGCGCTCAGTCGTCGCCAGGTGTTCATCGGCTTGGTGGCATCAGGATTGGCAACCGCCGAGGAGGTGCTGGCGATTTCTGCCTCTGGCACCGTTCCCGCCGCCATCGAGAAGGCCTTCGCAGGCTTGCCCGAGCCGCAGCAGAGC
>JAHYJF010000459.1 GCA_019428955.1 Burkholderiaceae bacterium | reverse complement strand
CCGAAGACCCGACCAGCACCGCGAATTCCCGGTCCTTTACTTCCAGCGAAACTTCGTCCACGGCAGTAACCGTGTTGAAACGCTTCACCAGGTTTTTCAGAATTACATTGGCCACGTGAGGGATCTCTCTTTTCCGGTCGCTTGGTGTGCCGGATGCCTAGATCGTGAACGAGGAAAAGCCGCCGTCGACCGGCACCACGACTCCGGTGACGAAGCGCGAGGCGTCGGACAGCAGCCAGACCAGGGTGCCGATCAGATCATCGGGATCGCCATAGCGGCCCATCGGGGTGTGGGCGATCACCTGCCGGGCGCGCGGCAGCAGCTCCCCGGTGGAGGGGTCCAGGTGCAGGAAGCGCAGCTGCTCGGTCATGAAGAAGCCCGGCGCCAGCGCGTTGACCCGCACCCCGACGTGCGCCAGGTGCACCGCCAGCCACTGCGTGAAGTTGCTGACTCCCGCCTTGGCGGCCGAATACGCCGCGACCTTGGTCAGGGGCGTGAAGGCGCTCATCGACGAGATGTTGACGATCGACCCCTTGCCGGCCGCGACCATGCCGCGGGAAAAGACCTGGGTGGCTAGGAAGTTGCCCATGAAGTTAAGGTCGAACACCTGGCGAAAGCCGCTGGGCTCGAGGTCGAAGAACGAGACCTCGGGGGTGGCCTCGGCTTCGGCGAACTCGACGCTCGTGGTGCCGCCGGGATCGTTGCCACCGGCGCCGTTGATGAGCAACTCGGGTGGTCCCCAGGCCTCCGAAATCTGGGCGTAGCACCGGGTGAGCTGCTCGCGCTCCAGCACGTCGCAGCCAAACGGCAGGGCCTGGCCACCGGCACGGACGATCCAGTTGGCCCGCATCTCGGCCTGCTCGGTGCTGAGGTCGAGCACCGCGACCTTGACGCCCATGGTTCCCAGGGCGTCGGCCATGGCGCCGCACAGGGCACCCCCGCCACCCGTGATTGCGACGGTGCGGCCGCTGAGATCGAACTGCTGCAGAATCGTGTTGCTCATTTCGTCAATTCGGGGCGCTGCTGTTTACAGGCCGCCGAGATCATTGGCAAAGCTCATTACTTCGTCGAGCAAGGGCATGGAAATCGAGCAACCATGGCGGGTGACGACCATCGCCCCACAGGCGTTGGCCAGCCGGGCGGCCTTGCGCAGGTCCTAGCCCTTGACGAAGCCATAGAGGAATCCGGCGGCGAAGGCGTCGCCCGCTCCGAGGATGTTCTGGACCTTTACCTTGAAGCCGGGGACGTCCTGGGCCGGTGCGCCGCGCCGATGAATCCGGCAGCCCAGCTCGCCGCGCTTCTCGAGCAGCAGGTTGGGGCCCATCTCGAGCAGCCGGGCGATGTGTTGCTCGACGTCGCCGCTCACGCGGGCGTCGCTGATCTGCGAGTGGGTGACCCGCACCGCTGCGGGATCGTTGAGCATGGCGGCGTTGATCTCGTCATCGTTGCCCATCACGACATCGGTGCAGCGCAGGATCGAGCGAATGGCGGCGCCATAGGCGCGCGGATCGTGCCATTGGTCGGCGCGGAAATCGAGATCGAGAACCACCGTGCCCCCGGCCTGGCGGGCCAGCTCGGCACCGTAGAGCGTGGCGCTGCGGCTGGGGTCCTGGCTCAGGTTGGTGCCGGCAATCTGGAACACCTGGCTGCTGGCGATCGGTGCGGCCAGGACGTCGTCGATCGAGAGCACGATGTCGGCGCAATTGTCGCGGTAGAAGACCAGCGGAAACTTGTCGGGTGGTTCGATGCCCAGAACCACGGCGCTGGTGCGCCGGCCGGGCTTTCTCGGGCTGGAACTGATGTCGACTCCTTCCTGGTCGAGGAAGTGAGCGACAAAATCGCCGACCGGGTCGTTGCCGAAGTCGGTCAGCAGCGCCGCATCAATCCCGAGCCGCCGGCAACCGATACTGGTATTGTTCGGCGAGCCGCCCACGTAGGCCGAGAAGCCCTTGATATCCACGAACGCCGCTCCGAC